>JAIWFS010000115.1:0-4733 GCA_048631505.1 archaeon
CATAGTAGTGAGCTTGGCAGTATGCGGGATGATGGCCACGGAGAAACGGCCCTTACTACAACTGTTTAAAGTAAGGCTGATGCCGTCAATTGCAACCGAACCTTTTTCAATAATGTACCGGTCAAGGCTCTCGGGGATAGCTATAGTAAATAAAGTGAACTGGCTTAGACGCTCCTTTTCAATCACTTCTCCTATTCCATCCACATGACCACTTACCAGATGTCCGCCAAGACGGTCTGAGAGCCTGAGGGCTCGCTCAAGATTAACACGGCTTCCAACCCTGAGCCCGGGTAATGTGGTCCTTGAAAGGGTCTCTGGTGAAATTTCCACACTGAAAACGTCATGGGAAATAGTAGCGGCGGTCAGGCAGACCCCGTTTACAGCAATACTCTCCCCCTCCTGGGGATCTTTAATAGAGAAGTCAGGATGAACAGTAAGGACCAGACCTTGACCTGCCTGCCGAACATCCTTGAGGGTCCCAAGGCCCTGGATTATACCTGTAAACATTTGTGTTCAGCTCCAGAAGGAATCAATGTTTGTGACCAGACCACGGACCAGCCAATTATCGCCCAGCTTGCGATGTTGTACCTTTGACAGCCTTGTTGCCCTTTCCACGTCCACGGCCCCTGAACCGCCTATTGCGGGCCGGGCATCCTTTCCGCCGATTACCATGGGAGCATAATAAAAAAAGGCCTCATCAACAAACGCCCGGTCCCAGAATGCCCCGTGGACCGTGGCCCCGCCTTCTACCAGAAGTGACTGCGCCCCAAAGTCGCCCAGCATCCTGAGCACATCCCTGATATTTACCCTGCCTTGCCCATCGGGCGGCGCAAACCAGACCTTTGCACCGGATGCCTCCAGGGCCTGCCTGTGTTCATCTGTGGATTTACCTTCCACCCCGATTATCACAGTAGGTGCAGAGGACTTCAGGCGGCATATCCGGCTGGAGGGATCAACGCTCAGTCCACTGTCCAGCACTACCCTGATGGGATCTTTAACAGCTTTTTTGCCCTTTCTGCAAGTAAGCTGTGGATCATCCGCCACTATAGTGCCTTTGCCGACCAGTATGGCGTCACTTATTTCCCTCAGGCGATGCCCCGATCTGCGGGCCTGCTGATTGGTAATCCACTTGGAGTGACCTGTCCGGGTTGCAGTCCTGCCGTCCAGGCTGCATGCCACCTTGGATCTGACCCAGGGCATACCGGTCAATATGTGTTTGGTAAAGGGGGCAATCAAAAGACGGCACTCATCTCTGAGACACCCTGTCTCGACTTCAATGCCCTTGTCCCGCAGAAACTCTGTTCCGCCTCCAGCCACCTTCGGGTTTGGGTCAAGCGTCCCGATTACGACCCTTCTGATGCCTGCCTGCAGTATGGCATGTGTGCAGGGCGGTGTCCGGCCGGTGTGGTTGCAGGGTTCCAGGGTTACATACAGATCAGCCCCTTTGGCCGCATCTCCAGCGGCCCTCAGGGCATGGACTTCAGCATGGGGTGTGCCGGCCTTCCGGTGCCGGCCTTCTCCCAGGATCATGCCTTGCCGGGCCACAACCGCGCCTACGGCAGGGTTTGGAGTGGTGTACCCAAGGCCCTTCTCACCAAGTCTAAGGGCCCTGCGCATATATTTGATATCTTCACCGGACCACATTCAAGAACTCTGATTGCGGGAACTTTCGCTCAGCAATTCCTGCAGTTGATCCATGAACTCATTGAGGTCCTTAAACTGCTTGTATACGGAGGCAAAGCGCACGTAAGCCACATCGTCCCATGCCCTCAATTGAGACATAACACGTTCCCCTAAGAATCTGCTCTCCAACTCCCTTTCTCCTCTATCTTGAATTTCTTTCTCAAGATCGCTGACAAAGGCATCTACTTCGTCCATGCTCACCGGCCTTTTTTCACAGGCCTTAATTATCCCCTCAACAATCTTTCTCCGGTCAAAGGATTCACGCCTTCCGTCCTTTTTGACTACCATGGGCTGAAAATCTTCAATCCTCTCATAGGTAGTAAAACGCTCATGACAAGACAGGCATTCCCGGCGTCGACGTATGGCCCTGCTGTCCTGGCTGGACCTGGAGTCAACAACTTTACTCTCTGAAGAACTACAGAATGGGCACTTCATTGAATTTCAACCGGTTGAGGAATTAGTTTCCCGGAATTCTATAAGATCTATTCCGGCCTCTGCCAACATATCACGGGACATGGGATCTGCATAGCCTTTTGCGTAATAGATGGCCCGGATGCCGGCATTTATCAGCATCTTTGTGCATATAACACAGGGCAGATTAGTGCAGTACAGAATCGAGTTGGCTACGGAAATCCCATGGTGTGCAGCTTGAATAATTACATTTTGTTCAGCATGGAGCCCTCTGCAGAGCTCGTGCCTCTCACCCGAAGGGACCTTGAGTTTTTCCCTCAGGCAACCTATTTCAAGACAGTGTCTCAAGCCACTTGGCGCTCCGTTGTAACCTGTTGCCAGGATGCGACGATTTTTTACAAGAATTGCCCCTACTTTACGACGCAGGCACGTGGACCTCTGGGCAACCAGGTGGGCAATGGACATGAAGTAGGCGTCCCAGGACGGCCTGGTATTTTTGATATCTTTTTCCATATTTCCTAATTTATCCCAGATTCAGCCAATATCATATCGTGCCAGACGTTCGGAATATAGCGGAAACCTCTCGCACAGGGACCGGATCTTCATTTTAATATCTCCGATCAACTTATCGTCTTCAGGTTGGTTCAAGAGTTCTGAGATATAGTTACCTACTTCTTCCATCTCTTGTTCTTTGAGCCCTCTCGTAGTCACTGCAGGGGTCCCGATCCGGATACCGCTGGTAACACTCGGGGAACGGGTATCAAAGGGAATAGTATTTTTGTTTACCGTGATACCGGACTGCTCCAGTATCTCTTCTGCCTTTGCTCCTGTGAGGCCCTTGTCTGAAAGATCCACAAGTAACAGGTGATTGTCCGTGCCCCCTGAGACCAAACGAAATCCTCGGTCCTGCAAGGTCTTTGCAAGGGTCTTTGCGTTTAAAACAATCTGCTGCTGGTATATTTTAAAATCGTCTTTCAGGGCCTCTTTAAAGGCTACGGCCTTTGCGGCGATTACGTGCATCAAAGGACCTCCTTGAATGCCAGGGAAGATCTGGCTGTTCAAGGATCGGGAATACTTTTCCATGGCTAATATGATTCCGCCCCTGGGACCTCTCATAGTCTTGTGGGTCGTGGAGGTAATAAAGTCTGCAAATGGGACTGGGGACGGATGAACACCTGATGCCACAAGTCCGGCTATATGGGCCATGTCCACCATGAGATAGGCCCCAACTTCGTCGGCTATCCTTCTGAAGGACGCAAAATCCAGGATGCGGGGATAGGCGCTTGCTCCGGCAATAATGAGCTTAGGCTGGTGTTTTCCGGCAATTTCTGCAACCTGGTCGTAATCTATGATTTCGGTCTCCCGGCTTACGCCGTAGTGAGCTATCTTGAAAAACCGTCCTGAAAAACTCGCTGGTAAACCATGGGAGAGATGTCCTCCGTGTGCCAAATCCATTGACAGGATGGAGTCACCCGGGTTGAGAACGGCAAAATATACTGCCATGTTTGCCTGAGTACCTGAGTGGGGCTGTACGTTGGCATACTCTGATCCGAAGAGCTGGTTCAGGCGGTCAATGGCAAGCTTCTCCACCACGTCCATGTTCTCGCATCCGCCATAGTATCTTCTCCCAGGGTAGCCTTCGGCGTACTTGTTCATGAAGACACTGCCCTCTGCCTGCATGACCGCCTCGCTCACAAAGTTTTCCGAGGCTATCATCTCAAGCTGCTCTGTCTGCCGTTCTATTTCGGCCCTGAAGGCCTGAAAGACCTCGGGATCAGTGCGCTTCAAATGAATCATTTTCTTACTCCAATGAGTCAATCATATTGATCCTGCGACTGTGACGTCCGCCTTTGAAAGGAGTCATAAGCCACACCTTGACCATCTCTTCAGCAAGCCCGTGATCTATTACCCTTCCACCCATGCAGAGTATGTTTGAATCGTTGTGTTCCCGGCTCATCCTGGCAGTGAAAAGATCATGGCATAGGGTAGCCCTGACACCTGGTATGCGATTGGCGACTATGGACATGCCTATGCCGGTTCCACAGACCAGGACACCCCTTTCACACTGACCGGATGCCACGGACTTTGCAACCTCACGGCCCTGTATCGGATAGTCGACCGAATCCGGAGAGTAGCAGCCCAGATCCCGGACATCATGTCCAAGTCCTATAAGTAAACTGCGTATTTTTTCTTTTAGTTCAAATCCACCGTGATCCGAACCGATAGCTATCTTCATGTAATTATTTACTCCCTGCCAAGGAGTGTGAACGGTTACAATATGTGTCTTACTGGTACTTGCGGAAGATCAGTACGGCATTAGTTCCGCCAAACCCAAAGGAATTGGACATAACCACATCAACGGACTGGCTCCTTGCCTTATTTGGCACATAGTCAAGGTCGCATTCCGGGTCCGGGGTCTCATAGTTGATGGTTGGGGGGATAATTCCGTCTTCAATGGTCTTTACGCAAAAGATCGCCTCAACTCCCCCGGTACCTCCCAACAGGTGCCCTGTCATGGATTTGGTAGAGCTCACTGGTATCTCTTTTGCCCTGTGCTTGAAGACCGTCTTTATGGCCCTTGTTTCACACAGATCATTGAGTGGAGTACTGGTACCATGGGCATTTATGTAGTCTCTGTC
>JAIWFS010000116.1:0-4705 GCA_048631505.1 archaeon
GCCAAACCCAAAGGAATTGGACATAACCACATCAACAGACTGGCTCCTTGCCTTATTTGGCACATAGTCAAGGTCGCATTCCGGGTCCGGGGTCTCATAGTTGATGGTTGGGGGGATAATCCCGTCTTCAATGGTCTTTACGCAAAAGATCGCCTCAACTCCCCCGGTACCTCCCAACAGGTGCCCTGTCATGGATTTGGTAGAACTCACTGGTATCTCCTTTGCCCTGTCCTTGAAGACCGTCTTTATGGCCCTTGTTTCACACAGATCATTGAGTGGAGTACTGGTACCATGGGCATTTATATAGTCTATGTCCTGATAGTTGAGCCCGGCGTCCTCAAGGGCCATGGACATGCACCTTGCACCACCGTCTCCATCCTCGGGCGGGGCTGTGATATGATAGGCATCTCCGGTAAGTCCGTATCCAACTATCTCTGCCCGGATATCGGCGCCCCTTTCCAGGGCATGATTCAGCTCCTCGATGACCAGGATACCTGCACCCTCGCCGATTATAAACCCGTCGCGGTCCTTATCAAAGGGCCTTGATGCCTGTTCAGGCCTTTCATTCCTTGTGGAGAGGGCCTTCATATTGGCAAAACCCGCAAATGCCAGTTGCGTGATCACTGATTCAGTGCCACCGCATATCATCACATCGGCCGCCCCTCTCTGTATTGTCTTAAAGGCGTCTCCAATGGCGTGGCTACCTGCCGCACAGGCAGTGCATACTACAGTATTGGGACCTTTTGCTCCGCACATTATTGAGATCTGGCCAGAGACCATGTTAGGTATGGCCATGGGAATAAAAAACGGGCTTACGCGTTTGGGGCCCTTATTCACAAGGACATCCCTGAAGTACTCAATTGATCCCAGCCCGCCAAGGCCACATCCGGTAATAACACCGGCTCTTGAGGCGTTGTCCTCCGGGATCTTGAGGTCAGCGTCTTCAACGGCCATTCGGGCCGCCGCCACACCCAGTCTTACAAAAGGATCTATCCGTTTAACCAGCTTCTCCGGCATAAAATCAACCGGTTCAAAGCCCTTCACCTCTCCGGCAATCTGGGAAGGATAGCCTTTTATATCAAAACGGGTAACAGGACCTATGCCGGACTTTCCAGCTATCAGATTCGCCCAGCCGGCCTCAACCCCGATACCCACGGGGCAAAGAAGACCGAGACCTGTTATTGCTACCCTCCGGTTCTGGTTTTGGTTTATCATGACAATATATGATATCGGCCTTTAATTACCAGTGCCTTTTATGGTTCACTTTTCTCCATGTTCTTTGACAAAGTCAATAGCGTCCTGGACCGTTTGCATCTTTTCCGCGTCTTCATCCGCTATTTCCATATCAAATTCCTCTTCCATGGCCATGACCAGCTCCACAAGGTCCAAAGAATCCGCTCCAAGGTCATCCACAAAGGATGCCTTCGGCACCACCTTTTCCTTGGCAACGCTAAGCTGGCTTGCAATGATATCAATCATCTTGGTATCTATACTCATTTTTATCCTCCCTATATCCTGTTGGTCCAAAAGAGACCTAACCAACAGTGAAATTTTAATCGCAGATCAATCCCCCATTTACATGGAGCACTTGTCCGGTGATATATGATGCCTCCTCCGAGGCTAAAAAACCCACTGCCTCAGCCACATCCTCAGGACTTCCCATTCGGCCCGCAGGAATCTGGCTCAATAGCTGTTCCTTTACTTTTTCCGGCAATCCTGCAGTCATACCTGTTTCAATGAAGCCCGGGGCCACAACATTTGCAGTAATCCCCCTTGATGCCACTTCCCTGGCCACTGACTTGGTAAATCCCTCTAAACCGGCCTTGGATGCAGCATAGTTGGCCTGGCCCGGATTCCCCATAGAGCCGACTACCGAGCCTATACTGATAATTCGGCCCCATCTCTGCTTGATCATAGCCATAATGACTGCCTGGGTGCAATTAAATGCCCCCTTCAGGTTCACCGACATCACCAGGTCCCAGTCCTTTGCCTTCATTCGGGCAAGTAAGCTGTCCCGGGTAATGCCTGCATTATTAACCAGTATGTGGACCCCGCCATGGTCTTTGATGACCGATTTAAGGGCCTTGGAACTTGCTTCAGTATCCGCGACATCAAAGGGCAGGAAGCTGCCGGCCCCTCCGGCCCCTGTAATCTCATCTAAGATACCTTGGGCAATTGTCTGATCGCAGACATCGTTTACAAAAATATTGGCCCCGAGGCGCGCAAGTTTGAGGCATATGACCCGGCCTATTCCCCTGGATCCCCCGGTTACTACTGCTATTTTCCCTTTAAGTTTCTGTTCACACGACATATTATGGTCCCCGCTCTTTTTGAATTCTCTGGATAAGAAGGGGTAATATCTCCTTGACGTCCCCAACCAGGCCGTAAGTAGTCACGTCAAAAATGGGGGCCTCAGCGTCTTTATTTATTGCCACTATGATCTCTGACCCTTGCATTCCAACTATATGCTGTATGGCCCCTGATACCCCGCAAGCCATATAGAGCTTGGGAGACACGGTAACACCTGTTTGGCCAATTTGGGTGCGGCCGGATAGCCACCCCGCATCTACGGCTGCCCTTGTAGCCCCAACCGTACCTCCGAGCAAATCGGCCAACTCCCTGGCCAGCTCCACGTTCTTCTCCTGTTCAAATCCCCTGCCTGCAGTCACGATTACATCCGCCTCGCTGAGATTGGGACCTTCTGCCTGCTCCTTCACAGACTCAAGGACTTGGACCCGATGACTCAGCAGATCTTCCCCGGGAAGGATGCGGATCACCTCGCCCTTCCGTCCAGGATCAGGGGCATTGGCTCTCATGACATGGGGCCTGACTGTAGCCATTTGTGGCCGGTGCCCGGGGCATACAATAGTTGCGAGAAGATTTCCTCCAAAGGCCGGCCTGGTCTGGAGCAACGCCCTGTCCTCTGCCCGGATATCAAGTCCTGTACAGTCAGCAGTAAGTCCTGTCTTGAGAATCGTGGCGACCCTGGGTATATAGGAACGCCCCATGGCCGTTGCACCGGCCAAAATAATTTCGGGCCTTTCTTTCTTGGCAAGATCTGCAAGTATGTTCCCATAAACCTCGTCGGTGAATGTTGCAAGCTCAGGGTGGTCAACAACCAACACCCTATCCGCTCCATGGAATATCAATTCCTGTGCTTTGGATTCAATTTCATGTCCCATGAGCACTGCGGTAACTTCTGTGCCAAGCTCGCCTGCAAGCTCCCTGGACTTCGCCAGGAGCTCAAGTGTCACAGGGGCAAGGACCCCGCTCCTGCACTCTGCAACCACCCATATCCCTTTCCAAGAGCTTAAATCTGTCGCGAGCAGACCTTGCTCACCGTGGAGCTCTAATGCCCCTTCAGGGCAGCCATCCACGCAGATACCGCATAGGGTGCAGGCGTCCTGATCAACAACGGCCACCTCGTCTTCTACAAAAATAGCCTCAAAAGTGCAAGACTCTTCACATTCACCACATCCTGTGCACTTTTCTGTGTCAACCTTAAGCATTACAGAATTCCCGCTTCTTTGAATCTGGAAACCAGGGCTTCCACCTGTTCCTCTGCCGAGCCCTCAAGCATCTCTCGCCGGGCCTCAAAAGTGGGAACCGACGTAGATACCACCTGAGTCGCGGAGCCTGCCAGCCCGACCATATCAGGCTTTGCTCCGAGCTCCTGGGCGTCCCATACAGGGATCTCAGCCTTTCTGGCCCGCATCTTCCCTTTGAGGGAAGGAAGCCTTGGTGTGTTGAGAGAGGCAAGTACTGTCAGGAGGGCAGGCATCTCAAGTTCAAGCATATCATAGCCATCTTCATTGACCCGCCTGAGATGCATTGTCTTTCCATCATCCAGGACACTGAGCGCGTTTACGCATGTCACATAAGGAAGGCCAAGCCGGACAGCCAGCCCGGGGCCTACCTGGGCCGTGTCACCGTCTATGGCCTGTTTGCCGCAAAGCACAAGGTCAACAGGCCCCAGCTTCTCTATTGCCTTTGCCAGTGTATAGGTGGTGGCCAGGGTATCTGCCCCGGCAAAGGCACGGTCTGACAGAAGGATTCCCTTATCCGCTCCAAGAGACAGGGCTTCTTTCAGGGCATTTTCCGCCTGTGGCGGCCCCATGCTCAGTACAGTGACCTCTCCGCCGTAAGTATCTCTCAGCTGAAAACCGGCCTCAAGGGCATGGAAGTCAAAAGGATTTATAACAGCCTCTACCCCTTCCCGTACCAGGGTGCCCTTTTCCGTATCAAAACGCACGGTCTTTGCATCCGGAACCTGTTTTATGCAGACCACTATGTTCATAGCTAAAATGTGAAACTGGAAATTTGAAATTTGAAATTAGGTAACGCACCTACATCTTAGTGTTTTTCCCCAATTTCAAATTTCAAATTTCACTGCCAAATTGTAAGAAATTGCTAAGCTACCGAGTGATCTCGTCAAAATCCATCCTTATTATAACCTTTCTTATTCTATTTGTTTTGATCCTGACACCCTGTTCTTTATTTCCAAGAATTAAAACTACTGTATCATTGGCGGAGGACCGGCCTGACCCAAAAATCTATGATTTTACAGTATCAAATTCCCGGGATAAGCTCCTGGCCTACTTTTCCCTAAAAAACGGGTGTCCCCCGTATGTGCAAATTGCATTAGAAAGCGGGATTATAGTACGTTACATCTATGAAGTAGAGCTACAAGCACCCCGTTTTCTGA
>JAIWFS010000117.1:0-4633 GCA_048631505.1 archaeon
TCTCCTGCTTAATTGCCTCTCTGTCTGAGACTTTGGAGGCAACTGTGGCTCTGGGCATTTGTATTTTACTGCCGGTCTTGTAATCTATAACCCAGACAAGACCTTCCTTGTCCTTTTCTACCCTGTCGAGCACTCCTTTAATCCTGACCTTGCGACCTTCCTCAAGGTAGAGGTCCATTTTGCAAGGGACCTCAAGACCCATCAACAGGTGACCCTGTGCGTGTTCTCTCTCAAGCCGCAGGAAATTTTTAAGACGATAGAGCAGGACCTCCCTGAAGAGTCTCACACCTCCGCTCCATTCCGCCCTTGACCCAAAGATCCCCTCAAGTGCCATATCAGACTTTGTCACAAGGTCATTATCACAATCAGCTTCGAATTGAATCTCCCTGTTCAGCCATGGCAGATAAAACTCCCTTAGTATATTATGCGCCAGGTTACCCACCAAAAGGGGGTCGATCTCATCTCTATCTATGGTATCCGGGACATCCAATCCCAGGATATACTTTGCGTAAAATCTGAAAGGGCACGAGAGATAGGTATCAAGGGCGGTTGCCGAAAAGGTGAATGACGAGAGAAAATCAATGATTTGAGGAGTCTTCTTCACAGGGAAAGCAGAGGGAATCCTGGGCCTTGGGACCATAACCGGGCTGTGAATGGGAATCACACCCCGACGGCCTGCCTGCTTCTCAGCTTCCCATATAAGCTCCTCAATAAACCGGCTTTTTACCTGGCCCTTGTCTTCAGAAAAGAATAAGTGGACCTCCTCGGCCCCTGCCAGCAGCCTTTGAAAATGGTACCGGCTGATCTCAACTGCCTGTTTCTTATCAGGAAGGCCAAGATGCTTCCGCAGATCCGGAGGCAGGATAGGATCCGGCCTGGTTTCAGGGGGAAGCACACCCTCGTTAACATCAAAAATCATCACGCGCTGAAACTTCAGGCACCTTGTCTCCAGAAAACCCAGTATCTGAAAGCCCTCTAAAGGGATCCCCTGGAATGGAATCCTGGTCTGCCGCACCAGGTGACCAAACAGCGAGTGAAGACCAGGGACTGAAGCAGTCTCCTTGGCGACAGGGCCGGCTTCAAGTTCTTCCAAAAGCCCCACCATGGCCGTCATAAATTCACCGGTGAGTGGATAACCGGTAGCTGTCCCATACTCCACTGTCCACTCAAGCAGTCTCTTGAGGGCCATAGCGAGTTCACCCACTTTCTTCAGCCCCTCAAAGGCCCTGAAACACATCTGATGAACAAGGGACAAAAAATGAGAAGCGGGGAAATCCTCCTCATCCAGGTGAGCGATTGCCTTTTCAAGCTCCTCAAGCCTTACAAAGCTTCTCTTTTCCCTGACCAGCCAAACTTCAAGAAAATGGACTACAGACCTAAGGGACGGAATGGTTGATTGGTTGATTGGTTGATTGGAGGTTAAGGGGCTGTGTAATTGAATATTTTTAATGTATGGGTGCCTGAGCACAGCCAGGTAATGAGGAGCGTAGTACTTACCATCTACCCTTCCCTCCTGGGCCTCAAATATGGAGTCAAGGAGTTGGGCAAGTGCTGTCCGTTCAAGTGGATAGCCCATGGATATGTTATACGGAACAGACGTATCCTCAAACAGCCGGCTCAGCACCGGGATAAGGGGTTCAGGCCTTGGAAGGACTACGGCCTCCTGATCCGGTGCAAGCCCTCCCTGGCCTTCCAGCTCACGAGCAAATACATCTTCAGCCATCTGTATCTGGGAATGGAGGTCAAAGCCCTGGTGGAATTTGGTGATTTGGTGATTTGGTGATTTGGTGATTTCAAGATCCCATGTGCCATGACATACAGAGCGCAGGCGCTCAAGGTGCTCCCACTTGGCATCACTTGTCCGCCATGGAGATGGGCCGTCCTGGACTACTACACGGGCAATGCCAAGCCTGGTCAGGACAGAAAAGACCTTTTCCTCTGCCCGGTTAAGTGCTGCAAAACCTGCAAGATATATTTGTGAAAAGGGCCATTCCAGCCCATCTATGTGCTCTGCTGCAATACGATACTTTTCGCCCCTGGACCAGAGAGAATTTCCGGCCAATGTGTCCAGCCATTTGCTGTAAAGTCCGGGCAGAATGGGCCAGAGCCCTCTTGCCTCCTCAGTAATGCCCGCATCAGCCAGTGCTGCCGGCACGGCCTGTTTAATCAGGGCAGGAGGGACCAGTTCTGTCCCGAACTCATCAAAAAGATCAAGGAATTTCATACCCCAGAAAAAAAAGCCCTCAAAACCGGATGTCATGGCAGGTAGTGACAGATGTTCGCCATCTGCTCCAAGGCCCCTTGCAGTGGTGTAGACCAGGTGCAGTAATTCCACCTGGCCGGCCTCTCTCCTGTCAGATCCACCAGGTGATTTGCCTGCCATATAGGCCATGAAGCTATCTATGTCGAAAATCTGGGGAGGATGAAAAGGACCGCCAATGAGCCTTCCAAGCTCTCTTCTGAGATAGAGGGCCGGGCGCCTGCCTGGAAAGACAACTGCTATTCGGGACAGATCCCGTTCTTCCGGATCCCGGGCCAGTATATCCTCAGCCAGCCAGCCGATCAGTGAAGAATCAAGGGGCAGGGAGACATGTGAGAGACGCGGGTCAGGTTGCGAGCGAAGCGAGCTACCTGACAATTCCAGAGACCTCTCCATTAAACATTAGAAATATTCGGAGAACCATAAGCCTGAATATATCTGACTTCTTTCCGGCATCAATGATTTCATTTAATGGGAATGCCCTACTGTTTTCGCAATATTTATTAATTGCCTCAAAGCCTCATTTACTGCTTCGTCAGTAGGAAAGGCTTGTGCTACATCCGGTGCTAACAGAACTAAATTGGTGCCTGCACGATATTGCTGCACATATTTGCCCTTAACACCACCTTTTAATTGAGAAAAATCATATTCAGGACGGAGTTCGTCATTTGATTCTATTTCGATTTTATTCTTCATAAAATTTCCTCTCACGTCGTGTTGTCCCTCGTGCGCTTATGATTCGCACACGATTGTTCCGGTATGTGTGTGCAATGACAATTAATTTTCCTGTACTTGATAACCCTACAATTATAAATCTATTTTCCTGAATCGAGTGATCGGGATCAGGAAACGTGGTGGATAAAGGGTCGCCAAAAACAGTTGCGGCCTCAGTGAATGAAACCCCATGTTTCTTAATATTTTTTGCGTCCTTATTTGGATCCCATTCAAATTCCATATACATAATATAGCAAAGATTGCTTTGCTTCAGTACTTATTTTTGCGTAAATCCAGCTCCACACAGACCCACACAGACAGATCAATCACCAAATCACTAAATCACTAAATGTTCTCAATCACTTCCTGGTCAAGATAAAGAATCACACCTCTGGTTTTGTGGTTTGGGTAAAGTTGAGAAAGTAAATCCAAATATTGAGATACCTGTCTTCTGTCCTCTGCTCTTGCCCTGCTACCTGTCTTGTACTCGCCGACCCATAGCGTATTTTGGCCCTTAACCAGCCTGTCCGGCCTGAAGATTTCACCTGACTTGTCAGCCACTTCTTTTTCCACCCAGGTCTGATCCCCTGTACCTGTCCAGAAAAGCGGCCTTGCCATGGGATGACAGATAGTCCGGGCTATAGTCCCGAGGTCTATCTCTTTGCCTATGTCAGCATCAGGGCTTTCGGGAATAGACAAAAAGATCTCCTGCAGCAGTGCCTGTACTTCCTCAGGGCTGCATTGGCAATCAAGGGGACCATCCAGTCTTGCAAGGAGCCTGTGTACAAAGTCCCCGAGCCCTGTTGCGCTTTTCCTTGTTGGAGACAACAAAACCTTTAACTCTGTGGGCCTCCTGACCAGGTATTTGGGCCAGTTCCAGCCTTCATCAACTTTTTTCGCCTTGTTTTTTCGTGTCTTTTCGTGAGGTTCGCGGTCAACCGGTTGCCCATTGAGATCACTCCTCTCGCCTATTGTCCGCTCTGTCAGTGGCGTATCTCTTTCAATCGTATCTCCCCACTTGGCCACAAGATTTCCATTCAAAAGCGGTTCCAGCAGGGATATCAACCTGTTCTTCTGCCTGCCCCCGGCCTTCTGTGGGACAAATACGTATAACTCGTCCTTTGCCCTTGTAAGGGAGACATAGAGGACATTTAGTTCGTCCAACCAGGCCTTGCCGCATTCATCCTTATAGAGATCCAAAAGCCTTTGAGATACATTTCTGAGTTCCTGGCTGGTATGCCATACCTTGAGGACCCCTCCATCCATGGAGTATATGCGGCCATCTGCCCTCATTCCGAGAGTTGCAAGCGGCAGTATCACTACCTTGGCCTCCAGCCCCTTGGCCTTATGGATGGTCATGATCCTTACAGCATCTATCTCCTGGGGAGTCTTTACACCGAAGATCTCATCAGGTCCGGTCTCCATCCACTGGATAAACCCCCTGAGATCGCCGCCATATTCAGGTTCATTAGCATATAGCAGCTCCAGGAGGTGACTCAATGCAACAAAATGGTTTGGGAAACACCGGATTAGATCCATTCTGCGAACAAGCATTGATACAAGGTCATAAGGGGGCAAAAAGCCCACGGAGCCAAAGGCATCACCCAGGGTCTTTGCCCAAAGGCCAGGGAAATCCTTTTGAAGCCTCTGATAAAGATA
>JAIWFS010000118.1:0-4628 GCA_048631505.1 archaeon
ATGCACAATCAGGGGAAAACAAACACGGCCCGGTGACGGAGTTCCTGGAGCAAGTCTATCAGAAGCTCCTGGAACTACGGGTGGATGTTAGCAAAAATGACTAGGATATTTTGGCAATGAAATTTGAAATTTGAAATTGGGAAAAACAAAAAGATGTAGATGCGTTACCTAATTTCGAATTTCAAGTTTCAGCATCCGTATTCAATTCTATAAGGCAGATATCAATGATACATGGTCACGGTGGGGATATCTATTCCCTGGCAAGGGAACTGGGAAGGTCGCCAGGCAGTATCCTCGATTTCAGCAGTAATGTCAGCCCGCTTCCTCTGCCTGAAGGTCTTAGGGAGTTACTGATAATACACTTGGATGAGATTTGCTGTCTGCCGGAGGTTGACAGTTTAGGACTTCGGGAGGCCCTGGCCGGGAGATACGGGCTGTCTCCAAAGCAGTTCCTTGTTGGAGCGGGAACCACCGAGTGGATCTACGGCCTTCCCAGTATTTTGAAGCCTGATAAGGTTGTGGTCCCGTTGCCCACCTATTCAGACTATGCCGATGCGGCAAAATCGGCCTCGTGTCGTATTGAGACCCTGGGTCCCTGGCCCCATGCAGAACCATCGGCCAATGCAGAGATACTCGAGTCGCTCTCACAGGCTGCCAAGGGCCGTTCTCTGGTATATATCTGCAATCCGAACAATCCTACAGGACGCTTTATCTCTACAAAGGAGTTGCAGCAACTCATATCCCTTCGCAGGGAAGCTACATGGGTGGTAGATGAATCCTATGCACCATTTGTGGCCCCTGACCTTGAAAGTTCACTGATTTCAGAAGAATTCCCTCCAAACCTCGTGGTGCTCCGTTCCTTCTCAAAGATTTACAGGGTGCCGGGCCTCAGGCTGGGCTACGCAGTGTGTGCAAGCGATCTTATCGAAGTGCTGGCCTCTGGGGCCAGGCCTTGGGCAGTAAGCCGCCTTGCACAGATTGCAGGTGAATATCTTGTTGATCAAATAGATTATGAACAGGAGGTAAGGGACTACTGTAAGAAAGAAAAGCCCCGTCTTTTGTCGAACCTTGCTGAATTTTCCCTGTTAAAGCCTATGGATGGTGTCACCCACTTCATGTTGTTTCAGGTCCTGGCACCATGGACAGCAGATTACGTCACAAAAAATCTCAGGAAGAATGGCATTCTCATCAGAGACTGCGAGAACTTTGTAGGCATTGAAGGTGAGTGCATCAGAATCAGTCTCAGATCCAGTTCAGAAAACGACTCCCTTATAAATTCCCTGAAGGAACTGGATGTTTGATGAAGGGGTTGAAGGAATAGCAAATGAGTCGATTCAGAAAGCTTTATCGCTTTCTTGAGGATATTACAGGTCTCCAGCTATTTTTACTCCTTTCAAGCACAATGAGAGAACTTGGTACAAGGCCTGAGTGATCTCTCTCGCGGGGTTTAAATATACCCATGACCCCATAATATTTTTGATCGAGATCCTCAAGGGCCTGGCGCAGGTCACTGTGCGTAGCAGTGCTTGACGTCCTCAGCCCCATTGCCGTGAGGTGGAGCGCATCCCAGGCCGCACCTGCTGCCAGACATTCCTCAATAGAAAATCCCCTTGCTTCTTTTCCCATGGCCTTCATAAATCTATTTACTATAAATGCACAGGGATGCGATAATGGAATGTCGTTGCCTAAGAGTAGCGGAGGTGCTGCTGTCCACAGCCTGAAAGAACCTGTGTATTCTTTTAGCATATCTGATGAAAGAAGCTGTACCGGAACCGCCACAGGTATACCCGTTCTTTTCGCAGAACGTAACAACACAGGCCCCCAACTCCTTGGCCCCCAGGCCACTATTACCTGTGCCCCTTCTTCTTTGAATTGCTGCAACTGTGAAACCACATCAGTGTCATGCAGCCCAAAGTTTTGGAACGGCAGAATGCGCAAATGATATTCCGGTCCATAGCCCTGAAGCCACAAGGAAGCCCTCTTCCCCTTTGCGTTGTCAGCCACAAGGGGGGCCACCGGTTCAAGGCCGGCCCTGGCAAACTCCCGGAAAAGGGCCTTTATTGCAGGTCCAAGGCTCGGAGAGATGCTATATGTCCAGGAAACAGATTCTTTCTTTCTGAAGGGTAAAAGAGGGTCATCCCCGGATGTTAACACCATAGGTACATTGTGTGCCTCTGCATAGCTTCTCAGGACCGGAATCAGAGTTTCACTTGTGGGGCCCAGCAAGGCCACCACCTTTTCCTGTTCAACAAGTTTCCTGGCCTCGATTAACAATCTGCCCGGTTCACCTCTGGTGTCAGCCTCTACCAACTCAAGAGGCCTGCCGCCAATTCCGCCTTGGGAGTTAAGACACTCTACGGCCTTTCTCGCAGCTATATATGCAGCTTGGCCCTCTTTGCAGTGGTCTCCGCTAAGATCCCACAGCCCACCTACAGATATCGATAAGGCATCCCTGCGGCACACTGCTTTGTCAGTAATCAGCACGCTTGCAGCAACAAATAGAAAAAGGCAGCACAGGGTCTTAAACCCCGGAGCTGCCATAGGTAATACCCGGTTCATATAGTCTCTGAAGCGACTTTTTATTTTATTTTTGCAAGCTTCTTCTTGGCTACGCTCATTTGTGGGCTCTTTGGGTACTTTTTGATGAGTTTGTTAAGTACTATCTTTGCACTTTCATTGTCTCCGAGCCTCGCAAAGGCAATGCCCTGTTTCAGCAAGGAGTCCGGCACCTTGTTACTTTTTGGATACCTGCTTATTACCTTCTGGTATTCCAGGATTGCCTCTTCAAAGCGCTGCATGTTGTACTCACACTCACCCATCCAGAAATAGGCATTGGCAACCCTTTTCCCATGGGGGTGTTTTTCTATATATGTCCTCAGGGTCTTCTTGGCATCCTTGTACTTTTTCTGTTTGATTAGATCTAAGGCCTGCTGATACAGGTCCACTGCACCCTGAGCGGCATTCTTCCTGGCCTGCTCCACCTCCTTTGTTACCTTGGTAGAGGCTTGAAGTAATTTGACTTCTTCTCTCAGATTTTCTACTTGTTTTTTGAGATCCTCTTTGAAACGAAGTGTCGCCTCTTCCTCCTGCGCACTTTTGTGACCAATCTGGTCGATCAGGCCGTTCAGCCTGAGGAGTTCTGCCTGCAACTCGTCCATCCGGTTTACAAGCTCTGCCTGCCGACTCCTTACAGCGGCGATGTCCTGCTTGCCAACTTTCTGTGTGATCTTTTTCAGCTCCACAACTTCCTGTTGCAGGAAGTTAATCTGATTGCTAAAAGAACGGTTCTCTGCAGACAGACTGTTTATACGCCTTTCCAGCATATTCGCTTGGTCCTGGGGAGCACAGTGGACCAATAGCATGGGCAGGAAAGCAACAACAACCAGCCACATTGCTTTTAGAAAAACCGATTTACTCTTCTCAGAAAAAACTATGCATTTCAAATTCTTGAACGACCGCATCTCAGACTCCTTCTTACTAAAAATGTTGAATGCTGAATTGTGGAAGAAGATTAAAAAGATTTGTACCTTACCTTAATTCAACATTCAACATTTAGCATTCAACATTTTTAAGGGGGGTTCTAAAGTCTATTCGGGCCCCAGTTGGCTATCTCTGCACCATTTGAATAACGCAGCAACATGCGCTGTCCTCTGCCATTAGCATACATTACAAACAGGGCCTTTTCAGGACCCATTCTGGTTGAACTAAATAAAATCTGCCTGCCGTCCGGGGACCAGGAGGGGTTCTCATTATTGCCTGAACATGTAAGTTGAATTGGACCCCCGCCTTCCGGTGATATACTGAATACCTGGAATTGTCCTTCAGCCCGGCCTGTGTAAACTATGCGATCTCCGTTGGGGGACCATTGCGGGTCTGTATTGTAGGTCCCACGGTAGGTAATACGCTTGGCAGACTTGGTTTGAATGTCCATCACATATATCTGTGGACCGCCACTACGGTCGGACACAAAGGCCAGGCGTTTCCCATCCGGCGACCACGTTGGAGAAACATTTATCCCAGGACCTCGGGTGAGCCTTGTCTTAATCCGTCCCTTAAGATCTACAATATATATGTCCGGATTCCCGTCCTTGCTCAGGGTTACGGCAAGGCGCTGGTTGTCAGGATGCCATGCAGGAGCTATGTTCAGGCCGGAGTATGCAGTAAGTCTGTATATTTTTCCGGTTTTTGTGTCCTTTACGTAAAGATATGGCTTTCCGGTCCTGAAAGACGTATAGGCAATATATCTCCCGTTTGGAGAGTACCGCGGAGATACGGTAATGCCCTTATCAAAAGTCTCTCTCCTTATGTTGAACCCGTCAAAGTCTGACGTGTGGACTTCTTTGAGCCCGTCTTTTTTAGCCACAAAGGTGATTTTAGACAGGCTTACCCCGTGTTTCCCTGTTATTGCCATTACTATGAGGTCACAAAAACGGTGGGCTATCATGCGGCAATCCTTGACCTTCCCGTTATATCGCCTTCCCTGTATCATGGCCCCTGTTGACATATCAAACAGTCTGAGTTCGGCTGTCAGGGAATCGCCTCTTTTTTCCATGGAACCCTTGACCAGATAGTCCAGGCGAAATTTACTCCAGTCTGCACCCAGCCTACCTCCATAGCTGGCTGGATCA
>JAIWFS010000119.1:0-4622 GCA_048631505.1 archaeon
GTCAATAAAGAAAGTTCACCGTTCAAGGTTCATAGGTTCAAAGGTTGTCAACCCTGAACCGTGAACCCTGAACCCTTGTAAAGTAGACTATAACCTTTGAACCCTGAACCTGGAACCTGGAACCGATTATTTTAGGTCAAAAGAGCCTTTTGTAAAATGGAAGCTGAACATTCTGCCTTAGCAAGAAAAATACAGGAATTGACCGTGCTTTACGAGATCAGCCAACTGCTGGTCTCTATTCCTGATCCAAAAGAGGCCTTAGGCCCTGTTTTGGACATCCTTCATTCTAAAATGGGCGTTAATAGAGGCACCATAACTCTATTAGATCCTGTCACTCAAGAATTGGGAATTAGAGCAGCCCACGGGCTAACTGACCGGGAAAGGCAAAGGGGACAGTATCAAATAGGCGAAGGGATTACAGGAAAGGTGGTAGAAACCGGAGAGCCTGTCATTGTCCCACATATAGGGGAGGAACCTCTGTTCTTAAACCGCACCAAGGCCCGCGGGGATATCCAGAAGAGCAATATATCCTTTATTTGTGTACCCATCAAAATAGGTTCCTTTACTTATGGAACACTCAGTGCGGATCGACTCTTCAGCGAGGAGATTTCTTTTGAGGAAGACCTGAGACTACTGACCATTATTGCTTCCAATGTTGCCCAGGCCATAAAAATCAGCCGTATGATGGAGGAGGAAAAGGACCGCCTATGGCATGAAAACATTACATTACGGGAGCAGCTCAAAGAACGCTATAGCTTTTACAATATTGTGGGCAGGAGCAACAAGATGAGAGAGGTCTTTGAAATGATCGACAAGGTCTCAGCGAGCGATGCTTCCGTGCTCATCAGAGGAGAGAGCGGGACCGGCAAAGAGCTTGTGGCTAATGCCATCCACTACAACAGTTTGAGGGCGGAAGGACCGTTTATCAAGGTAAACTGTGCTGCCCTCCCGGAAACACTGATAGAAAGCGAGCTGTTCGGACACGAAAAAGGGGCTTTTACCGGGGCAACACAAAGAAGGACAGGCAAATTTGAGCGTGCCCATGGAGGCACTCTGTTTCTGGACGAGATCGGGACCCTTAATCTCGCTGCCCAGGCCAAGATCCTGAGAGCGCTCCAGGAAAAAGAACTGGAAAGGGTTGGAGGGGATGATACCATAAAAGTTGATGTACGAATTATCACAGCGACCAACAAGCCTCTGGAAAAGGCCCTTGAGAAAGGAGACTTCAGGGAAGATCTTTATTATCGCCTAAACATATTTCCAATCTACCTGCCGCCTTTACGGGAGAAAAAACCTGATGTTCTCCTGTTGGCGGATTTTTTCCTTGAGAAGTACAGGAAGAAACACAAAAAAGACGTGAAAAGGATCACCACTCCTGCCATTGATATGCTCATGCGCTATCACTGGCCTGGAAATGTACGTGAGTTGGAAAACTGCATAGAGCGGGCCATGCTTCTCTGCAATAATCATGTTGTTCACAGCTACAACTTGCCTCCCAGCCTTCAGACAGCCGAGTCATCGGAGACAGCTCCTTCCGGCTCGCTTTTCTCTGCCCTGGCCGTTTTCGAAAAAGATTTCATCATTGATGCATTAAAAAATACGCGCGGCAATATAGCCAAAGCAGCAAGGCTCCTTGATACATCTGAAAGGATTCTGGGCCTCAGGGTAAAGAAATACGGTATTCAGTCTAAGCAATTCCGTTGAACTCTACTCATTCTATTCTAACAATCCGATAATAAATCCCTATGTTGAAAATATTCGCCGGATGAAGTAAATGTATTACCTGCTAGGGAAAGACTTTCCAGCAGAATTGAAGGAACCCTCATAGAAGGTCGGGTTGAAAAATCCAACAACAAATGAAGCTCCACAGTTTTTGTTGGGTTTTGCGCCGCTCCACCAATCTACGGGTTTAAATACTTTTATAGTCACTAGGAGAAGATATGTGTCGACTTAGCGCCATTACATCCAGTTCATATTTTTCTCCCATGGAAAATATTCTGGCGCTGGAGACCATGAAAGAAGGCCATGACGGCTCCGGCCTGGGCCTGGTCATGAAAGACCTGGGTGGACCATTTGAGGATCTCAAGAGCTATCCCATCCTTTCCGGCACCTGCAGCAACAAAGGCCTTGAAATGCTGGACGACTACATGCAGGAAGCGGGCTTTCAGGTCAAATACAGCTGGGAGCCGAAGATCAAACGAGTTGCAGGCATGGAGATAGAACCCCGTGATCATTATTTTGCCAAGGCCTATCAGTATCCCTCGCCATATGAGCCAAAGGCCCAGGTTGAGTGGGAACGGCTCCTGCTTGAGACCAGGCTGGACCTGAGGCGTATGGGAGAAAAAGATCATTCTCTCTTTGTCTTCTCTTTTTACCCTGATTGCCTCACATTGAAGGAAGTAGGAGATCCATTGCAGCTAGCAGAATTCTTTGGCCTGGATGATTTGTCCCTGCAGGCCAAGGTGATCCTGGCCCAGGGGCGGCAAAACACAAACTATGCCATCTACCTCTATGCCTGTCACCCCTTCTTTATACAGGGTTACTGCACCATGACTAATGGCGAAAACACGGCCTTTGTACCTATCCGGGAGTACTTGACCAGCCGGGGATTCTCCGGTTACACCGGCTACAACAGCGACAGTGAGGTGTTCGCTCACATCCTGCATTTCACCCACCGGCAACTCAAATACCCCCTGACCTATTATAAAGATATCATCACCCCATTAAAGGACGAAGAGATCCGTGAGCGAGCAGACGGCAAGGCCGTCAGCCTGCTCAAAAAGAGTCTTCGACCCCTGTGCATAGACGGTCCCAACATGGTCATCGGTTTTATACCTGATGGAACAATCTTCATGGTACAGGATTCCAAAAAGCTCAGGCCCGGGGTTGTTGGCGGGGCTGAGGGAAAATACGCCCTTATGAGCGAGATGTGCGGTCTGGACAGGGCAATCCCCCAACGTGACCGCTCTGCTGACATTTTTCCTTCAAAATATGACATGGTAATGGTGACACCCAATGCCCAGGAGGTCCAGGTATGGAACCAGCTTCACGGCTAGACCACAACGGACAACTGGCGCTGCAAGAATTCCCCTATGTCATTCAATGGAGGGAGGACCGTTGTACCCGCTGTGGCCGTTGTACCGCAGTATGTCCGCAACAGGCTATAGAGCCTGCTGTCTTTGCCCAGCGCCTCGTGCACTCTGAATCCGGCACCCCGATGCCCAGCACTGTACGAAAGGTATCCCACGGAATCCGCCAGGTTAATGACATTGATCGCTACTGTACCGGTTGTGGAATGTGCAGCCTGGTATGTCCGAATGTGGCAATTGTCCCGCATTACAATCCACATCATAAGTTTCTGTTTCACAAGAACCTTGGAGGAATGCCGTATAAGCGCGGTGGAAGGCGCAATGATCCCAGCCCAAGCACGCTGGACAAGCTCAAATTTACCCGCATCTCAATGTTGACTGACCCTGCCCTGGATGCAGGCAGGCACGAGTTCCACATCAGGACCCTTCTGGGTAGAATCCCTTCCCCTGACAAGCTACCCCTCAAGGTGACTGACAACCGATTGATCGTGGAAGACGACCACTTTATCCCTCCTGTGAGGGAGATATTTCCCATCCGCATCGGAAGCATGTCCATAGGCGCCATTTCTCCGCCCATGTGGGAGGGCCTGGCCATGGCCATCACTTATCTCAATGAGGTGGAAGGAATTCCGGTGGTTATGTGCTCCGGGGAAGGTGGTATGCCGCCCAGGCTCCTGCGCTCTCGTTTTCTCAAATACTTCATACCTCAGATCGCATCCGGCTATTTCGGATGGGATGAGATCATCCACGCCCTGCCGGATATGGTCGAGGACCCGTGTGCCATTGAGATCAAGTACGGCCAGGGTGCAAAGCCCGGGGACGGCGGCCTGTTGATGTCTTACAAGGTACTGAAACTCATTGCCGGGATACGCGGTGTCCCGATGCACATCGACCTCGCCTCTCCTCCCACACACCAGACCAAATACTCCATCGAGGAGGCAGTGGCCAAGATGATCCAGTCCATGTCCATGGCCTGGGGTTTCCGTGTCCCTGTCTATCCCAAGATCTCCGGCACCAAGACCGCCCAGGCGGTTCTAAATAACCTGGCCAGAAATCCTTATGCCGCTGCCCTGTGCATTGACGGTGAAGACGGCGGGACCGGAGCGGCCTATAATGTCTCTATGGACAAAATGGGGCATCCCATCGCTTCCAATATCCGGGACTGCTATCTGGATCTGGTCAAACAGGGAAAACAGAACGAACTTCCTCTCATCGCTGCCGGTGGAATGGGCAAGACAGGGAACCTGGCAGCAAATGCCGCTGCCATGATAATGCTGGGGGCCAGTGCTGTAGATATAGGGAAATATATCATGCAGACAGCAGCCGGATGCCTGGGAGATGAGTACAACCGGTGTAACCTTTGCAACACCGGCAAATGCCCACGGGGCATAACCACGCAAAACCCCAAGCTCTACCGCCGGCTGGACCCTGATAAAGTGGCTGAGCGAGTAGTGGAGGTCTTCAAGAGCGCTGAGATAGAACTGAAAAAGATCTTTGCCCCTATGGGCCGGAGTACGCAGTTGCCAATCGGTA
>JAIWFS010000120.1:0-4614 GCA_048631505.1 archaeon
ATTATCTGTGTATATCTGCGAAAATCTGTGTCCTATTTACCTTACGAAAAGGAGTGTGGAGATGCCCCAACTCAACATTGACTGTGAAGGCCCTATAACCCAGAATGACAATGCCTATGAGCTTTGTGACGCCCTGATACCTGAAGGAGGAAATTTCTTTGCCAGGGTCAGCAAATACGACGATTACCTTGCAGATATAGAGAAAAGGCAGGGCTACAAGGCAGGAGACACCCTCAAGCTGGTTCTTCCCTTTTTAATGGCTTGCGGGGCTACCAATAAAAAAATGGAAGAATTTTCAGAAAAGACCTTGATACTCCTTCCAGGGGCAAGGGATATGCTTACCAAAGTAGCCGGCCTGATGCCTACCTTTATCATAAGCACAAGCTATTGTCCGTATCTCCAGGCGCTCTGCAAGGTAACCGGTTTTCCTGAAGATCAGGTCTACTGCACTTCTCTGGACCTGGACCAATATGAACTCACGGAACAAGAACAAAACAGACTTGAGGAGCTGGCTTCAGAGATTGTTGGCCAACCCCTTCTTTACTGGCCTGAAGAGGCAGAGAATATCAGAGATATCAGCAATGAAAATCAGGCACTGGTGAGCCGTCTGGATACCATATTTTGGGAAGAGATCCCAAAAATGCGGATTGGAAAAATACTGTCCGATGTAAATCCGGTTGGTGGCTTTGAAAAGGCAAGGGCTGTTGAAGATAGCCTCAAAAAGACAGGGCTCACCTTATCAGAAGTGCTTTACGTAGGAGACAGTATTACCGATGTGCAGGCCCTGGAGCTGGTTAAAAATGCAGAAGGCGTGGCCATTTCCTTTAACGGGAACCGCTATTCCATAAAGGCGGCCAAGTGGGCATGCATGTGTGGTAGCACCGCAATCATCGGGGCCATTGCCAGGCTCTTGACCCTGAACGGTATGGAAGCCATGGATGAACTCATGGCAGACATGGATATTGACCAAGCTAAAGGGGCAGACTTTCTGGATGCCTTGGCCTCAATGGGGGTTGAACCTGCCTTCCTTGAGCCGCTCCGGCTGCTCAGAGACAAAGACGCTCCAAGACTCTTCCTCGTCAATAGTACTAACATCTCTGATGTAATAAAAGACAGTGAATACATGAGGAAAAACGTGAGGGGCCTCAGTGTCGGAGAACTTGGATAGAATTACATGTCGGGTATTTAGGCTGAAGGTTGAAGGCTGAAGGCTGAAGTATATCAATTATCTCGCAACGCTCAAACGCCCTAAGTTTCGTCCCTAAAAGTCTTCAGCCTTCTACCTTCAGCCTTCCTACCTTCCACCTTCAGTCTAAACACCTAAGGTCCCAAAAGCCATTCCCTTTTCAGCCTTTGTGATTCGGACCGGCAGGATCTGATTTTTAAGGTCTGCCCGATCTCTTCCGGTCTCAATCAGCACCGGGATATAGTTTGGAGTAAGCCCTTTCCACAGACCAGTCTCTTTATCTTGCTGCTCCACAAGGCACTCAAATATTTTTCCTACCTGGGAACGGTAAAAGGCCTGTTTTTTCTCGTTTCCCAGATTCCTGACAGCCTTGCCTCTTCTCGCCTTTTCTTTTTTGGGTACCATATCATTCATTGCTGCAGCGACAGTCCCGGGCCTGGGGGAAAATGGAAATGCATGGACATATGTAATAGGGAGTTCTGAGATCAATTCCATTGTCTTTTCAAAAGCAGGCTCATCTTCCCCTGGAAACCCGGCCAGCACATCCGCCCCTATGGCTGCCTCAGGCATGGCAGTCCTCAGCTCCATAATAAGATTCCTGTAATGGGAAGAGGTGTAGTGGCGGTTCATCCGTTTCAGAATGTTATCAGAACCGCTTTGAAGAGGAATGTGCCAGTGTGGACAGAAATTTGGGGTGGACCTTGCCCATGATATCATGTCCGGAGTGAGTTCTGAGGGTTCTATGGAGCTTAAACGAAATCTCAATTTAGGAAAGGCCGCGCATAGCCTTTTCAACAGGTCCAGAAGGGAGGTTTTTTCCAACAGGTCCTCACCATACATACCTATGTGAATCCCGGTAAGCACCACCTCCTTTATCCCTTCCCGGACCATAATCTTGACCTGTTTTTCCACCAATTCAGGGGCAAGGCTCTTACTCCTTCCCCGTGCGTAAGGTACAATGCAGTATGTGCAAAAGGAATTGCACCCGTCCTGAATTCGTACAAAAGCCCTGGTCCTTCCCAATTGGCGTTTTACAGTAAAGGGCGCGATGGTTGTAACCCTGGAAATACTGCCGACATAGAATTCCAGGCCGTCTTCGATCTCAAAGGCAAGGTCTACAAGTTGCGCCTTTTGGTCATTTCCCACGAGACATACCTGGCCCGGAACAGCTTCCAGGATCTCCTGGGCCCCCACCTGGACATAACAACCAGTGGCTATGATTCGTGATTTTTTTCGGGATCGCCTCAATCTTCTGAGTATCTGCCTCGACTGATAGGCAGCCCTTGAAGTCACTGTGCAAGTATTTACAACGTAGATATCAGCTTCCTGAGTGTAATTGACAATATCCGCTCCCCTTGAGATAAAACCCTCTGCCAGGGCAGCAGTTTCAAACTGATTGACCTTGCACCCGAGGGTGTAAAGGGCTACCCGCATATTGAACCACCGCCAAGTACCAGATCATCCAGATAAAAGACTGCGAACTGACCTGGTGTTATGGCCCATTGGTCTGAGAAAAAGCAGACACGAACCTTGCCGGATTCCAGAAGTTCCAACTTTGCCCGGCCCCCTGCGTGACGATAGCGTATCTTTACTGTACATGGCTGTTTAAGGGCAATATCAGGGGACACCAGCCAGTTAACATGTTCCACAAGGAGTTCTCCTGCCCAAAGGCTATGCTCTTTCCCAACTACCAGCCGGTTGTTTTTCATGTCCAGGGCAGCAACGTAATACGGCGTTTTATCCGGGATACCAATACCCTGTCTCTGGCCTACGGTATAGGCATATAGTCCTGCATGTCTTCCGAGAACCTTCCCATCTACGGTAACAATGTCTCCGGGCAGGTTATTGAAAAGGCCTCTCTTTTCCAGAAAGGTCCGGTAATTACCTTTCAAGAAGCAAATTTCCTGGCTTTCTTTCTGAACTAAAGGAAAGAGGCCTGTTTCAGCAGCCTGTTTCATTACATCTTTCTTGGTGCGGTCTCCAAGCGGGAATATCAACCTTGGAATGGCCCCTTTTGGTATCTGATGCAGAAAATATGACTGGTCTTTTTTTAGATCTTTTGCCTTAAAAAGGCCTGTCTGACCATTTGAAAGCCTCTTTGTCCGGGCATAGTGGCCAGTGGCCAGATAATCAATACCAAGCGAGTCTGCCAGAGACAGACCAATGACTACCTTGATCCTGTTATTGCATATTACGCAGGGGTTTGGAGTTAGCCCTTTATTGTAGGATTTGCTGAAGTATGAGATTACCTCGTTCTCGAATTTTTCTGCTTCATTCAGACAGTGAAGTCTGATGCCGAGATGCTTTGCCACACTCTTTGCTGCAAGAAGACCTGTGCCGGAAAGTCCTTCCGGAAGGATATTAAGGAAGAATGCCTCAGTATGCCATCCGGCCTGAAGTAGATCATGGGCCGCAAAGGCGCTGTCCACCCCCCCGCTCAAGGCTACTAGAACAGATTTATTGTTTGGCTTTGAGCTTTCCGGCATCCTGCATCAGGCCAGGACTTTGTCCTTGCTGAATCGAATTTCCATGGCCCTCACAGGGCAGACTGCCACACAGAGTTCACAGCCTGTACATTCTTTGGGGTCAAAGATCACTTCCATAGTCTCTCGATCCATGTACAGTGCATGACTAGGGCAGATCCCGGTACAGGCACCACACTGGTAACATATGTCATCATTTCTGCGAATTTCCTGTTCTACGGATTTGACGCCGACACCCAGATCCTTCAGATAGCGAATCCCCTCTCTTACATGTTTTTTGTGCCCGGCGAGTTCAAGTACCATGAGGCCTTCCAGGCCAGGGAGTATTTTTGCCTTGAGTATGTTAAAGGACAGATCGTGTTTGCGACTGAGATTACAGATCAGGGGTTTATCTGTGACCTCTGGTGGAAAGCGGAGGACAAGGACCTTTGTATACATTATGTTACTCCTCTGTCATTCCTGAATTGCCTTTTCGCGGTACTGAATATAGGCGTCTTTAAAAGCAGTGTAAGGATCCAGTGCGGATTCTTTAAGGGATTCGTATTCGCCGATGGACAGGGATGTCTTGTTAACCACTTCATATGATCTGGCGCCCAAGGAAATATAAAAAGGTTTTATATAGCTGACGGGTTGAAGAAAATAATCACCTACCAATCCTGCTGAATCACGCAGGGTAGAAGGACCGAGAATCGGCAAGACAATGTAAAAGCCATTGCCGATACCCCAGGTACCCAGGGTCTGTCCCGTGTCTTCCGGCGGTGGGTTCAGCCATGGATACTTTTGGGCCGGATTGAAAAATCCAAGTATGCCGACTGTGCTGTTGAAGACAAATCGGCATGTATTCTGTCCGGCCCTCTTGAATTTGACCTGTAGGATATCGTTTACGAACCGCACAGGAAATCCGATGTTGTAAAAGAAGTTTTTAACTCTAACACGAACCGGTTC
>JAIWFS010000121.1:0-4598 GCA_048631505.1 archaeon
GATTGTTTTTGAGCAAAGTAAACGCCCACTGACATTTATAATAGGGCATCCTTCCTCCATAAATGATTGTATTGAGCTGATATCAGCCTTGAATGGGCAGAAGCCACTGCCTGGGTGATAATCCCGTAGTCTTCTTCCTGAACCGTCCTGATGTCCATAAGCACCCGGTCTTCTTCAATCCTTACGATCACAGGCGGTTCGTTTTTGCGGAGTTCAGACTCGATGCGCACAGCAGAAAACGCCTTGTTTCCCGGAGTGAGAGCTACTGCCACGGACTTGAGCTGCTGCAGCGGCAAAGCACCACCTCCAACACGGGAAATAGTCTCTACGGTGTTTATCGATATGCCGGTGAGTTTCAAGGCCCTTAGTCGTCTTTGAAGTCGTCGGGCCCGGGATTTGAGCTCATCATGGGAAAGACACAGCATGTTGAGTGTAGGTATGACCTTAACTGCCTGCTCCGGATCTTGATAGAGCCTCAGGACCCCTTCCAGGGCCACAAGCGTGAGCTTGTCTATCCGGACCGCCCTGTTCATGGGGTTTTCCTTTATCCGGTCAACAAATTCCTTTTTCCCGATAATGATCCCTGCCTGTGATCCACCTAAGAGTTTATCACCACTGAAGCTCACCAGGTCTGCCCCGGCAGCCAGCGATTCCTGGACCATAGGCTCATGAATTATTCCATATCTTGAGAAATCTATGAAATTGCCGCTACCCAGGTCTTCAAATACAGGGATGCCATGTCTTGCACCGAGTTCGGCCAGCTCTGAGACGGATGCGGCCATTGTAAAGCCCACCATCTGGAAGTTGCTTTGATGTACTTTGAGGAGAAGTGCGGTCTGTTCCCCTATAGCAGACTCATAGTCCCTCAAATGGGTGCGGTTTGTGGTCCCGACTTCCCTCAGGATGGCCCCGCTTTTCGCCATTACATCAGGGATGCGGAAGGAACCGCCTATCTCTACGAGTTCACCCCTGGATACGATCACCTCTTTACCCTTAGCCAGGGTTTCCAGTGTGATAAGGACTGCGGCGGCATTATTGTTTACTACAAGGGCCGACTCCGCCCCTGTCAGATCACAGAGCAACTCTTCTACGTGGCTGTATCTGCTTCCCCTAACCCCCTTTTCCAGGTTATACTCCAAATTTGAGTATCGACCTGCTATATCCAGCATGGATTGAAAAATCTCTTTGGGAAGCAGAGAGCGTCCGAGATTTGTATGTATCACTACGCCTGTGGCGTTGACTACCGGCCTTAAGGAGGGCATGAGCAGTGATGCCAGGCGCATTTCGATTTGTTTTTTTATGGTTTCATATTTTACTGATTCGGGGTCAGGTTCTTGTGAGGACAGAATATATGAGCGCAGGCTGTCAAGGACATCTCTGCAGGCAGTTACCTTGACCCGCCGGGGGGCTTCATTGGATAATGTCTGTATCAGTTCGTCAACCTTGGGAAGCTTACGTAAAAATTCTTGTTGAGATTGAGAATAATCCATGTTGCGTCTCTCTTTAATCTGGGTGGACAAAACCCGGGATACCTGGCTCAGGGCCGGTATCGAGCATTATATAGAAAAGATCGAGCACTACATTCGTGTGCAGGTCCTCCAGGTTCGGGGCGTCCGCTTTGCCCGAAAAATGAAACCTGACGAGGTCATGAAGCGCGAAGCCGAATCCATTATAAAGGCCCTGCCAAAGGGGGCTTTTACAGTTGCCCTGGACGTAAAGGGCCGGATGTTGGATTCCCCCGGACTCGCAGGGATGCTGACAGACCTGGAGACAAGAGGGGTTAGAGACCTGACCATGGTGATAGGTGGGGCCTCGGGGCTTGCACCGGAAATAATCAAGAAAGCAGATAAGAGGTTATCCCTATCCCCAATGACCTTTACACACGACATGGCAAGACTCATCCTGGTAGAGCAGATCTACAGGGCCTGCACTATCAAGGCCGGCGAGCCCTATCATCATTAGTAAGCGTTCACAGGGCACCGCATCTGCTTTGTTGTCGGGCACTTGAAGTACAGGAAGTACGTCTGCGTATCCTCCGCCTCGCATCTGCAGCACCCTGTAAACGCTTACATTGAACCTCTGGACCTCTGAACCCATGTTCTGTTTCTTCATCTTTTCTCATTCAAAATTCGATGTTGGACGTTCGATGTTCGATGTTCATTTTTTTCTTGAACCCTGAACCTTTGAACCCTGAACCTCTGAACCCGTGTCTAGAATTCATTCATGCCTCCACTACAGAGGTTACCTCGGGGATTTCACTCTGAAGAAATCTCTCAATTCCTGACTTAAGTGTTATCTGGCTCATGGGGCAGCCTTTGCAGGCGCCGGTTAGGGTGACCTTGACTATCCCGCTATTTTCATCTACTTCTACCAATTCCACATCCCCGCCGTCCTGCTGCAGCATAGGACGTACTTTGTCCAGTGATTCTTGTACTCTGTCTTTCATCATTTTAAAAATTTTCCTTTTATTTTTCAACCAATGCCAGAATATCTCCACGCGTAAACAGCGATGAAAGTTCGTAACCGGCATTGCTCAAGGCCTTTTCCCCACCTTCCTCTCGATCAACAACAGTAAGTACCTGGGCTACTTTGTAACCTTCCTCCTCGGTCCTCTCAATTGCCTTGATAAGGGTCCCACCAGTGGTAACCACGTCTTCGACCAGTGCCACTTTGCTCCCAAGGGGAATGTTGGATTTTCCTTCTATCCAGGACCCGGTACCATGTCCTTTTGCTTCTTTTCTGATGATAAAGGCGGGTATGGGTCTTCCTTCAATAAAGCTTACTACAGAGACTGCTGTAACCAGCGGATCAGCCCCCAGGGTCATTCCACCGACCCCTGAAATACTTATGCCGGACTGCAAAATGCGATTGTACAACAGCTTGCCGCAGAGATAGGCCCCCTCTGCAGAAAGCGTGGTCTGCTTGCAGTCTATGTAGAAGTCGCTCTCTTTCCCGGAGGTCAACCTGAAGGTCCCCTCTCTGTATGAGAGCTCAAATATCATCTGTCTGAGTCTTTCCCAGTCTTTCTGAATCATTGATCAGCCCCAAAGACCCGCTCAAATATGGTTTTCACATGTTTAAGATGGTAATTTATGTCGAATATAGCCTCGATTTCTTCCGGAGCCAGGTATTTGGCCAGGTCTTGGTCTGCCAGGAGTCTTTCTTTGAAAGTGCCGTTTCCTTCCCATACCTCCATGGCCTGTTTCTGGACAATTCTATAGGATTCTTCCCTGCTGACACCTTTCTGTGTAAGTATGAGCAATACCTGTTGTGAAAAGATAAGTCCCTTGAGCATATTCAGATTATGCTCCATTCGATCAGGATATACTATCAAGTGATCCAGTATTCCAGTAAGACGGCTCAGTATGAAATCTGTCCCGATAAAGGCATCAGGGCCGGTAACACGTTCAACTGATGAGTGGCTTATGTCCCGCTCGTGCCACAGTGTCACGTTCTCAAGTGCCGGAATCGCATAGGAACGTACCAGCCGTGCAAGGCCACACAGATTTTCCGACAGGATCGGGTTTCTCTTATGCGGCATGGCCGAAGAGCCCTTTTGCCCCGGCCTGAAGTACTCCTCTGCCTCCAGCACTTCTGTTCGCTGAAGATGGCGTACCTCGGTTGCTATCTTTTCAATAGAGCTTGCCAGCACTGCCAGGGCACAGAATACCTCTGCGTACCTGTCTCGCTGTATGATCTGGTTGGAGGCAGGAGCAGGCTTAAGACCCAGGTGTTCGCACACATAGGATTCCACCCTGGGATCAGCGTGGGCAAACGTGCCGACAGCCCCTGATATCTTACCATAGGAGATTGTCTCCTTTGCATTCTCAAGACGCCTGCGGTTCCTCCGCATCTCATCGTACCAGATGGCAAGCTTCAGACCAAAGGTGATGGGCTCGGCGTGGATACCATGAGACCTTCCTATCATCACTGTGTCTCTGTGTTCAAAGGCACGTTTTTTTATGACATCCATCAGGGCGTTCACGTCATCAATGATGATTTCCATGGCCTGCTTAAATATTACGGCATTGGCTGTGTCCAGCATGTCAGATGACGTAAGACCCCAGTGCAGGTATCGGGCAGATGGCCCTACATACTCTGCCACGTTGGTAAGAAAGGCAATTACATCATGACGGGTCTTTTCCTCGATCTCGGCTATTCGTTCCGGATCAAAAGCAGCCTTGGTCCTTATGTCCTCTGCAGCCTTCTTTGGTACTGCTCCGAGCTCAGCCCAGGCCTCTGCCGCAAGAATTTCCACTTCAAGCCAGGTCTTGTATTTATTCTCCAGGGTCCATATGGCTGCCATCCCCGGGCGGCTGTATCTATCTATCATGAAAAATGGTTCCTATAATTTTGATTCCCATTGTATGTGAGACAGGGCCTCGCCATGGAATCAGAAAGTTCACATTCTCCGTCTTCAGAGGCTGTTTTATTAACTGTAAAGGTGTGCCTTTAGACCAGATAACAGGACGAAGTGCAATAGTTACAGTAAAAACATCTAGCAGAAAGACCCCAAGCTTGTCACCCTCATATTATTCCCCTCTTTGAAGAAGATTTCCCAAGGAGCAGCCAGACAAAAAAAGGCCCCCCAAGCAAGG
>JAIWFS010000122.1:0-4597 GCA_048631505.1 archaeon
CAGTAACCCAAACACAGGCCACGCAACCCAACCGGGTAAATTCCCATACTGGGAAATGGTAGGCGATATCCACCATAGGAGCGTGCCAAAATGGACAATACCGGCCAGGAATCCCATCCGGCAGGCATAATGCCATTCTTTGCCCCGTACGGCCTCTATCAAAGGCACAAGGGCCAGCGCAACTGCGGGAAAACATGAAAAAGGCGAAAAACAGACGCTCAACAGGAGGCCTGAGAATGAGGCGAGTAACCAGGGCACCTTGTAGGCGTTCACAGGTTCAGGGTTCACCGTTCAGGGTTACCTTATTGGATTGATGATTGTTGATTGATGATTGTTGATTGCTCTTGCGAGTTAGGTCTCGGACAAACTGCCATGCCCCAATATCCTCAAATTTAGGAGGGGATGACATATGCTCTCCTAGTTTTATTCTCATGCCTTCTCCATTCAAAACTCACGAAACAACTGCTCAGATATTCGGTGAACCCTTGAACCCTTGAACCCTTGAACCCTTGAACCCTTGAACCCTTGAACCCTTGAACCCTTGAACCCTTACATATATTATTATGAGTTGTGACTAAACCAGTGTCAAGAAACAATATACAGGCCGAGGAGCTGAAAAGGCTCATCACGCATCACCAGATCCGGGACTCTGTCATAAACACCGGCCTGGATGCAGAAACAAGAGAAAAAATCCTGAGAAGGGCAAGGGTCGTCGGCCACGAAGTCTATTACTACAAAAAGGCCGACAGGCTTATGCCCCTTGCCAGACAGGCTATACTCCAAGCCGACAGCAATGGAACCGATCTACCATCCGGCTGCGTCTGGTGGGCAGGCTCTCTTGACCAGGCCCGGGGTAGAATAGGACGAAGCTGGTGGGCTCCCAAAGGGGGGCTATATTTATGTCTGGCCCTGTATCCATCACTTTTTACTGAGAACTGGTCTTTTTACAATCTGGGAGTAGGAGTGGCTATTGCCCAGGTCTTGAGGGAAGGAGGAATCTCGACAAAGATCCGCTGGATTAATGACGTATTAATAAAGGGACGCAAGATGGCCGGCATCCTCACAGAAGCAGTCAGGGCACCCAATTCCGGGCAGACATATCTCCTCTTTGGCATAGGGATCAACGCAAACATGGAAACCTTTCCTGAAGATCTCGCATTTGCCACATCTCTTTCCATAACTACAGGTAAACACTGGCACACAAAAGAGCTTGCAGCCCAAATCCTGGCACGGATCGGCTGGATCTTCGGACTTGTTCACCAATGGGAATCCGACTGTCTGAATACTGAACCTGGCTACCTGCCCCAAAATCCTGTAATAAGGGACTGGAATCTCCTGAGCGACACCCCGGGGCGCAGGGTGATCTATGGCCTGAACGCTGAACTCAATCCGGAGTTTGAAGCCTTGGCTCAAGAACTTGCGCCTGATGGAAGCCTCATACTGACCCTGGATAATGGTGAGGAGGTCAGGGTTAATTCCGGGGAAATTCGTTACACTGAAGCCTGATCCTGCAAATACGCCTCGATAAAAGGATCCAGATTTCCGTTCAGCACTTCACTCACATTGCCAATCTCTACGCCTGTGCGATGGTCCTTGATTAGTTGATAGGGCTGGAGCACATAGGACCTGATCTGGCTTCCCCAGGCTATCTCCTTCTTCTTCTCATGGGCCCGCTGCCTTTTCGCATCCTTCTTTGCCTTCTCTTGTTCGAAGAGCCTGGCCTGCAGGATCTTCATGGCAATGGCCCGGTTTTTATGCTGGGACCTCTGATTCTGACACTGGACAACTATCCCGGTTGGTAAGTGAGTGATGCGGACAGCGGAACTTGTCTTGTTAACATGTTGTCCACCGGCTCCACTGGCCCGGTATGTATCTATACGCAGATCCTTTTCATTTATTTCAACTTCTATAGTCTCATCCAGCTCCGGAGCTACAAACACAGAGGCAAAGGAGGTATGCCGCCTCCCCGAAGCATCAAAGGGCGAAATGCGGACCAGACGGTGCACACCGGCCTCAGACTTCAGATAGCCATACGTATAGAGTCCCTCAGCCAGAAATGTCGCACTCTTTGTACCGGCCTCATCTCCGGGCATTAGATCCAGCATTTTGACCTCAACCCCCCGCCTGTCACACCAACGGAGATACATTCTCAGCAACATCTCGGCCCAGTCCTGGGCCTCGGTCCCTCCTGCCCCGGCATGAATTGTTACAATAGCATTATTGCGATCGTGCGAACCTGAAAGAAGTCTTGAGAGTTCAACCCCGTGTATCTTTTCATCAAGTTCCTTCAGCCCATCACTTACATCTTTAAGGGCTGATAAATCCTCTTCCTCTTCTGCCATTTCAAGCAGTAATTCAAGCTCTTCATACTGCTCGGAAAGGTGGTCTAAATTCTCTTTTTGCTCTATCAGTAAAGATCGCTCCTTTAGAAACTCCTTGGATTTAGGGTCTTCCCAGAAATCCTGACGGAGCATCTCCTTGTCTATTTCAGCAAGACGCTTATCCAGAGTCTCCCGATCAAAGATAACCCCTCAGGAGCTCTAAACGTCCGCTAAGATCCTGCAAGTGCTCCTTAATTTCCTGTATATTTATTGTTGTTTTATCCGTAGTCGTACTCATCTCATACCTCCTTTGGGACTTTTCTCCAGAATGGAACTACTGCCCAAAATAAACAAAATAATAATAACCATATTTCTCCGTATTTTACATAAAAAGTATGGCCTTTGCGAAGGTGAATTCGCCCCTCTATATAACACGGCTCAAACAGCGAAGTTTTTGCCGTTCTCACGCCACATGGGCTGATCAGTGAACTGACGCCTGTATTGGCTGCTCGAACCACCCACCTGCGGGTCTCAACAGCCCGGAATATCGCCATGATCTCATGCTGATAAGGCGCTCCTGTACGGCCAAACCAGGCGTCATTTGTGAGAACGGCCAGAAAGTTGGCCCCTTCCAGCACGGTTTCTCTGCTGAGAGTTGGGAATATGCTCTCAAAACATATCAATACGCCAACATGAAGATCCTGCCGGGAAAGGGGCCTGGATGTGATTCCGGGACTGAATTGGCCTACTGCGGGTATAAGACCCTGGGCCCACGCAGTCACCCATCCCCAGGGCAGATACTCCCCAAATGGGACCAGGTGCCTCTTGTCATATCTTCCTGCAATGGCACCATCAGGACCAAGGAGATAGACGCTGTTCAAGTATTCTGCTTTCCCTGCGCTATTATAACGATACGCCGGACTCCCGAACAGCAGGGCAACATCAAGATCCCTTGCCACGGACCGGACCTTTTCACCTAATGGACTTGGGACCTGAAAATGAAAAGGTGTGGCAGTCTCCGGCCAGACAACCAGTCTGGAAGATGCCTTGACCCCATTGTCCCGGTTCACTTTCGAGTTATCGAGTCCTTCAACGGCCTTTAAGCTAAGTTTACCATAAGTGTCGAGTGTCGCAACTTGAAAGGCCGGATCCCACTTCCTTTCCTGTGGGACTGCACCCTGTACGGCAGCGACCCTGAGTTCAGGAAGTCGATCATCATTATGAGCAATCTTTTCCATCCGCCATTCGCCGAAAAACCATAGACCCGCCAGGCAGACCAGAAACAGGCCCAGTTGGGCCAGCCTTACCCGCTTACCCTGTAAAAAGACCGAATCCTTTGCGCCTGTATTCAGAAGGCCCTTAAAAAACTTCCAGATCAATACATTCAGCAAGACAATCAAAAAAGTAAGGCCGTAAGGTCCCCAAATCTCTGCTGTCTGGATCAGGGATGGAACAGGTTCCAGAGTGTAGGCCAGGTATCCCCATGGAAATCCGCTCAACACATGGCCCCTGGCCCACTCAAGCAGAGTCCAGGTCCCGGCAAGGGCAAGTGATGAAGGCAGGCGGGACCTGCCGGCAGTCCAATACCCCACAAGACCGGACCAGATGGCAGGATAAATAGCCAGATAGCACACCAGTAACCCGAATACAGGCCACGCAACCCAACCGGGCAAATTCCCATACTGGGAAATAGTAGGCGATATCCACCATAGGAGCGTACCGAAATGGACAATACCGGCCAGGAATCCCATCCGGCAGGCATAATGCCATTCCTTGCCCCATACGGCCTCTATCAAAGGCACAAGGGCCAGCGCAACTGCGGGAAAACATGAAAAAGGTGAAAAACAGACGCTCAACAGGAGGCCTGAGAATAAGGCGAGTAACCAGGGCACCTTTAACTAATCGCTTTCAACTACTTGCATATTAAGACGTCACCTGACGTCTTTAACCGGTTCTTTCACCCGTGTGTATCATAGGAGTAAAGAATCTGACGTTCCACAGGTATACGCTTTTCCGGAAGCTGTGGGGGCGGCCAGTCGGAGGTCATTTCAAGGAGCTTGGACCTGGAAGGTATTGCATCCCAGCCATAGGCAACTGCCCGTTTTCCCCGGACATCCAGCAGGGCAGCCTCAATAAGGCTTGCCTGGACCGCCCAAGGTATTATGTAATCAGGCTCAAGGAGCCGGGCAACTGCAATAGTACCGGATTCCCTGGTAACTACAGAGCCCGGTCCACCCCTGATAACCATAAGAAAGCGACCGTCAATATGCACCACT
>JAIWFS010000123.1:0-4491 GCA_048631505.1 archaeon
CTTAACTTTTAATTCTTAACTTTTAATTCTCTCCCATATCCATGGCAAACCGGATACCTGCGACCATACCCAAAGGCCCTGGTAGTAACCCTCGGGCCCATAGGGGCCTGATGACGTTTGTACTCGCTACGGTCGACCATTTGTACGATTCTGTATACTGTCTCCGGATTAAAACCCTCTGCGATTATCCGGTCAGGTGAGGTGTTTTGTTCCAGATACCTTTCGAGTATCGCATCCAGGATATCATAGGGTGGAAGATCGTCCTGGTCCTTCTGCCCGGGTCTCAGCTCTGCCGAAGGGGCCTTTGTCAGCACTCGCTTGGGGATTATTTCTCCCTCTGAGTTGAGATATTCAGCCACTTTATAGACCATGGTCTTGGGCAAATCCGAGATAAGGGCAAAGCCCCCGCTCAAATCCCCATAGAGTGTGCAATACCCAACTGCAAGTTCCGACTTGTTGCCCGTAGAGAGTACCAGGTGGCCGAACTTGTTGGATATGGCCATGAGCAGGTTGCCCCTGATCCTGGCCTGTATGTTCTCTTCAGTAATATTCCGCTCTTTTCCGGAAAAAACCGGCTCAAGGGTCTTAAGATATGAATCAAAAATGTCTGATATGGGAATTGCAATGGTCTGGATTTCCAGGTTTCGGGCCAAGGCCTCTGCGTCCTCAATACTTGCTTCTGATGTATAAGGAGAGGGCATTATGACTCCCAGCACATTTTCAGGGCCAAGGGCCTGTGCGGCAACAGCGGCGGTTACAGAAGAGTCTATCCCGCCGCTCAGACCCAGCGCGACCTTGCTGAAACCGCATCTGGTTGTATAGTCTTTCAGGCCCAGCTCCAGGGCCTTGATCACAGCCTCTTCCTTGGAGGCCGAGACCATGTGCTTTTCACCTTGCAGGGCGTCTGTATCGACTGTGACCAAATCCTCTGTAAAATCCTTTGCCTGGGCCATGATCTTCCCAGTATGATCAACGGCCATACTGCTACCATCAAATATCAGACAGTCCTGCCCTCCGACTGCATTGATATAAAAAAAGGGCCTGCGGTATTTGACGGCAAGGTGACTCAAGATATGATAACGAAAGGCGGCTTTTTCTATGTCAAATGGAGACGAATTTATTGTGATAAAGACATCAGCCCCCTTTTCTGCCAGTTCAGCCACAGGGTTCACAGGATAGTTATGCTCAGGGAAGATGTCGCCATCGTTCCAGATGTCCTCGCATATCGTAATGCCAAGAGAGAGTCCTTTAAAGGATACCGGCGCACTCCCGGTCCCTGGCTCAAAGTACCTGGTTTCATCAAAGATGTCGTAGCTGGGGAGGAGCCGCTTGTGCACCTTGGCCAGGACCTTTCCCTCTTCAAACAGGATGGCCGTATTGTGTATGGGTTTCCCGGCCCTTTTGGTATTTAGTGAAACGCAACCACACAGGACAGCAATCCCTTTTACCTCGGACATCAGCCGATCCATGGCCTGCAGGTTGTCCTGTATAAATTCTTTACGTTCCAGCAGATCCCGTGGGGGATAACCACATACTGCAAGCTCAGGGAATATGACCAATTCACACCCTTCATCCCTGGCCTTTCCGGCAAGTCGAACTATTTGGGCCACATTGTGCTTAAAGGCCCCTATTGTAGGATCGTACTGTGCCAGACCTATTTTCACTTCAATCACCAGAGCCGCTTGCAAAACCCATCTTTTGTCCAATGGCTGCGTTGCTCACCCAATCACTAAATCACTAAATCACCAAATCACCCAATTATCACATTCCCTTATGGCACTCTTTCACAACCTCCTGCAGCTCTTTATTCAGCTCCGGGGGCAGACCGTTGATTCTTACGTCCAGGAATCCCCGGACTATGGTGGATGTAGCCTCTTCTTCATCAAGACCCCGGGCCATGAGGTATTCGATCTCCTCCTGGGCGATTCGGCCTACAGCAGCTTCGTGGGACATATCCACATCCGCCACATGGGCCTCAAGCTCGGGTATGGCGTGAATCACGCCGTGTTCTGCCAATATCAGGCCCTGGCACTCAAGGTGTGCCTTAATATTAGCGGCAAGGCCGACAAGGTGTCCCCTGGCCACTACCCGGCCACCGAAAGATATGGTCCTGGATATTATCTCGGACCTGCTTCCAGGGGCCTTAAGTATGACCTTGGCGCCAGTGTCTATATCTGAGCCCTCAGGGGCCACGATGACCGAGTTAAAGCGGGCCAGGGCATTTGGACCGGCAAGAGTGGCTGTTGGAAAGGTCTGGACGGACTTTACCCCCTTAAGGGAGATGTAATTAGAGAGAAAGACGCCGTCCTCCTCTACCCTGATACCCGTACGGGGCCTCACGTAGACATTTTCACCCCAGTTATGGATCATGGTAAAGGTGAGTTTTGCCCCCTTTTTGACATAAAATTCAGATATTCCAATGTGCAGCCCTGACGTCAGATGGGGATGGGTGGAGCATCCTGTGATGATATGTAGCTCAGAACCCTCTTCTGCTATCACTATGTTGTGAATGCGCTGGGCTACGTTTTCATTCCGGATGTAAAGGCAGGTCTGAAGTGGATAAATTACCTTTTCACCAGGAAGAGCCCGAATGAAATACCCGTTATCGAGTTCCTGATCAGCTTCCCTGGTAAAAGCATCTTTCTCTGCAGGTACCAGTTTCCACCAATAGTCCTTGAGGCCGTCGTATTTCTTGAGCGCCTCTGTGACAGGAAGCATCTCTACGCCCTGTGTCTCACAATCACACTTCTGGACACTGCAGTTTGTCTGAATAAAGGTACCTGCCCTGTCCAGACTTGTAAGATCGATTCCGGTCTGCTTGAGTCTTTCAATTTCCTCTTCCTCAAACTCCCCTATATCTTTTGGTCCCTCTATCTCAGAAGCGGGCGTGAAGGTCTTCAGCAGGTCCTCATCACTTAAGTCCTTTGTATCGTAATGGTTTTCTGAATAATTCATATCTTAAAGCCTTGTTCGAATAGACGGCATTTGGCGCATTCCTCATAGCCATAATTCTTGATTCTCTCAAATATATCCCGGGGGTTTCCATGGCAGTATATCTGCCCGTTCAACATGACATGTCCCCTGTCGGCATTTACGTAGTTGAGTATAAGTCCGGTGTGTGTAATTATCAGACCGGACTTCTGGCGGTTTTTGCGCAGTTCTTTTTGTAACAGCTTGCGGATCATCTGACATATCACATCCAGGTTCTCAATATCTACACCGGATTCCGGCTCATCAAGAAGCGACAGATCGGGACTTTGGGCCAAAAGCTGGAGCAGTTCGGATTTCTTTATCTCACCACCGGAAAAACCGAGATTCACTTGCCTTCCCAGGAAATCCTCAAAATTATAAGCAAGAGCTAACTCGCTCACGGCATCGCTTTCCTTGCTGTATAAGGCCAACAAGTTCTTAAGCTTTACGCCCCTCAGGGTAGGAGGGCGCTGGAAGGACAGCCCGAGGCCGAGTTTGGCCCTTTCGTTAATTGGCAGGTGCGTAATATCCTCTCCCTTGAAGAGTATGCGACCGTGCTTGACCTTGTAACCGGAAAAACCCATCAAGGTCACGAGCAACGTTGTTTTCCCCGAACCGTTTTTACCAAACAGGCAGTGTGTCTCGCCCGGTCCTATCCGGAGGTTGATCCCCTTGAGGATCTCGCGGCCCTGTACTTCTACCCAAAGATCTTCTATCTGTAGCATAAAACGCCTGACCTCCTAAATAATGTGCCTGAATTCCGTTGAAACAGGCATCAAAGTCAACAAAAAGAATGTAAGAGATATGCCCTGGATTTACAAGAAGCTCTACCTGATAATTTCCAATTGACCAGCCAACGGCTGGAAATGTCAAGTTCACTCAAAGCGGGAGGAGCCGCAACTCGATTCGCCACTCAGACCGCCGGGAACCGGCCCTGTTGAACCAAAGCTAAAGCTCGACAGCATCTTCTGCACTTCCCCTGATCCGCACTCAGGACAATGAATCCCCTTAATATCCCTGGATGAAAGCACAAGACTTTCGAAAATCTTGTTACACTTCTTGCATGTATATTCATAAATTGGCATAAGGAATTTGACCTCCATACTTTTTAGGTCGACACTGGCAAACAACTCGAATGTAAGTTAATTTGCAAAAGCAGGCTGTCAAGGAAGACTGCTGAGAACTGGATATGTCAACCGCACCCAAAGCGGAAGGAACCGCATTTTGACATGGCCTTGAGACCACCAGGTCCCTGGCCTGCTAAACCACATGTAAAACCCGAGGCCATCTCCTGAACCTGTTTTGAACCGCAGCAGGGACACCGGATTTCCTTGATATCCTTGGATGAATGTGCAAACTTCTTGTTACACTTTGGATACTGGATTTCCTTGATATCCCCGGATGAAAATACAAACTTCAAGATGAACTTCCTGTTACACTTCATGCATTTGAATTCGTAAATTGCCATAAAAGAGTTGACCTCTGCGGTTCATACTCAGTTTTTTCCTGTTCCTTGGCCAT
>JAIWFS010000124.1:0-4464 GCA_048631505.1 archaeon
AAAACAGCATTTATCCTGAGCGAATTCCCGCATTGTTGCAACTCCTTCAGGATATTGCTACTGACGTTAAAAGCCAAATTGGCCCAGGCAATCCATTACGCCAGGTCATTGTAAATACCCATTCCCCGGCAGTTGTAAATCTGGTCCCTGATGATAGTTTACTGGTTGCCGAATCGAAAGAAATAGTACAGGATGGCCGGAAATTGAAAGGTGTCTGCTTTAGCTGGTTACTTGATACCTGGCGGCAAAAGGCCGCCCCTGATGTTAATCCTGTCATCAGAGATAAGCTGCTGGACCACTTCACCCCTCTTATGACTGAAGATCGACACTCAATAAGCCAATCAATAAAATCAAGGCATAGAAAGGCCCGACAGGTTGCCGACCAACCAGACTCGCAGCTACTGCTTCCTTCCTTCAGCGATGTGGAATGAGTAGGTGCGACATCACATGGCATTTAATACCCTGTCTTGACAATTTTGAATTCGCACGCATTATATAACCCAAATACGCGGAGTTTTTAACAGCGACGATGGTCGCTTTTTTTCGATACGTTTTCCCTTAAGAACCGGAGGTATCCAGATAAATGACCGCCAGGACCGAAACCCATGAATTCAAAACTGAAGTCAAACAGTTGCTGAACCTGATCATCAACTCGCTATATTCAAACAAGGAGATTTTTCTGCGGGAACTGATATCCAATGCCTCGGACGCCATCGACAAGTTGCGCTTCAAGGCCCAGACCGAGGAGGGGATTCTGGGGAATGACACGGAATTCAGCATCCGAATCGAACTGGACAAGATCAAAAATACGCTGACAGTTGCGGACAACGGCATTGGCATGACCTACGACGAGGTGCTGGAAAATATCGGCACCATCGCCAAAAGCGGCACAGGGGCCTTTCTCGAAGCCATGGCGCAGCTCAACAAGGACAACACCCTTACCCCGGAGCTGATCGGCCAGTTCGGCGTCGGCTTTTACAGCTCCTTTATCGTGGCCGAAAAGGTGACGCTGCTGACCCGAGCCGCGGGCGCGGACAAGGCGGTGCGCTGGGAATCCCAAGGGGACGGGAAGTTTACCATCACCGAAGCTGAAAAAGACAGCCGGGGGACAATCATTACCCTGGAACTGAAAAAAAAGGAAGACGGCGAACCGGACTTTACCGACGAGTGGACCATCCGCGACATCATCAAGCAGCATTCTGATTTCGTGGCCTATCCTATCCTCATGGACGTGGAGAAGGACGAACCGATTCCCGATGAAGAACAACTCAAGGACAAAGACGGCAAACCCATCGGGGAAACCACCCGCAAGGTTGTAAAAACCGAAACGCTCAACTCCATGAAGGCGATCTGGTCCAGAAACAAAAAGGACATCGACGACAAGGAATACGAGGAGTTCTACCGGCACATAAGCCACGACTGGCAGCCGCCGCTAGAAAAACTGCACCTGAAGCTGGAGGGCACCACTGAATATTCGGCCCTGCTGTACATCCCTTCCCAGGCGCCGTTTGATCTTTTTTCCCAGGCATTCAAACACGGAATGCAGCTCTACTGCAAACGCATTTTCATTATGGACGACTGCAAGGAGCTGATGCCGGAATACTTACGTTTCGTTAAGGGGGTGGTGGACGCCCCGGACCTAAACCTCAACATCAGCCGGGAAATCCTGCAGCAGGATCGCCTGGTGCGCAACATCCGGCGTAACCTGGTCAAAAAGATCCTGGATCTGCTGAAGAACATGGACCCTGAGAAGTACGAAAAATTCTGGGAGGAGTTCGGCGCCGTCCTCAAGGTCGGGGTGCACACCGATTCGGATAACAAAGACAAGATCGCCGACCTGCTACGTTACAAGACCACCAAATCCGACGGCAAGTGGCAGTCGCTTAAGGACTACGTTGCCGGTATGCAACCGGACCAGAAAGAGATTTACTACATCACCGGCGAGAACCTGTCGGCGCTGATCCACAGCCCTCTGCTCGAGCAGCTCAAATCAAAGGACTATGAGGTCCTGCTGATGACCGACCCAGTTGACGAATGGGTGACCCAGACCCTGACCGAATACGACGGCAAGCCGCTCAAGAGCGCGGAAAAGGGCGATCTGGACCTGGACAAGGTGGACGAGGACAAAAAAGGCCGGTACGAAACCCTGTTCAAGCACATCCGGGCGCAGTTGGAAGACACCATCAAGGAGGTACGCCCGTCTACGCGCCTCACCGATTCGGTGGCCTGCCTGTCCGGCAACACCTATGACATGAGCGGTTACATGGAGAAAATTCTCAAGTCCGCCGGTCAGAAGACACCGGAGAACAAGCGCGTGCTGGAGCTCAATATGGCCCATCCGGTGATGGAAAAGATCCACGCCATGTTCGAAAAGGACAAAAACGACGCGCGGCTCAACGACTACATCCACCTGCTGCTGGATCTTGCGGTCATCGGCGAGGGCGGCAAGGTGGATGATCCCTCCAGGTTCTCCAAACTGGTCGGAAATCTGATGGCCGCGGCCTGATCCCTTAAAAGCCGGAATGGAAGAAGCCGTACTGTTTCTCATAGCCTCTTGTCATAGTTCATCTGTGCATGATTGGCATAATCAGACTTATATACGACTTTCGGATCAGGAACGATATGGCTCAAACGGATTTGCCATACAAATTGCCTGTTCCACAATTCACAATTCAACATTCACAACTCAACATTTCCCTAAGTAGTGCAGGCATAAGCAGAGTGGTTGTGAATGGACTCGAAGTTTTCCGCCTCAACTGCAAACCATGTAACTCCGGACAATACTTTAAGACCCTGGCATACGGTCCTTACCACGTCCTCTACAAACATCGGCCTCTCATAGGCCCTTTCCGTGACGAATTTTTCGTCGGGTCTTTTGAGCACTGAATAGACTTCTGAAGAAGACGCCTTTTCCACTTCTGTAATCACGTCCTCAAGCCATAAAAAACGATCAAACCTGACCCACGCCCTCACCTCTCCCCTCTGGTTGTGAGCACCGTAATCAGATATCTCTTTTGAGCACGGGCACACAGTAGTAATGGGCACCCTGACCACCAACATCATATCAAATTGATCGGTCATGGTGCCATGGAGACCGCAGCCATATTCCATGAGCCCGGGGGTCTTGGTCACTGGTGCCTGCTTTTCTATGAAATAGGGGAAATCCACCTCAAGGTGGGCCTCCTGTGAGTCCAGGCGGTTCTTCATCTCAGTGAGAATCTTGGCAAAGGTCTTGACATTAATTTCCCTGCGATACTCATTCAGGATCTCAACAAAACGGCTCATGTGTGTCCCCTTGAATTGGTGGGGCAAATTCACATACATATTGACACTGGCCACTGTCTGTTGGGTGCCTTTTGCCTTGTCAAGGACAGTTATTGGGTAACGGATGTTCTTTATGCCCACCCTGCGCAGGGGGATTTGCCGATTGTCAGGCATGTTTTGCACATCCGCAAGGGGAGGAAATTTATTGATCATTTCATCTGCTCCAGTATGTCTAAGAGATCCTCGGCTGATTTCCCAAAGGTGGAGCCGGCCTCATAGATCGGCACCCCTGCCCTTTCAGCCTCCCTGACCTCGTCTGAGACAAGAAAGACACCTATGGGCTTGACGCCTAAGTTCTCCTGTATGTAGTTCAGGTCTTCCTGGCCATGTACCTGATTGGCCACTATTTCAAGATGATTCATCTTCAAATCTTTTCCCATGGCTAGTATTTTACTCGCGGTCTCAAGGCTTCCTCTATAGGGCTGAATTACTACCAACAGGTGGTCAACACTGGCAATCGTGCCCCGACCCAGATGTTCAACTCCTGCTTCCATATCAATGACTATGTCCTCATCCTTAGAAAGGAGCAAGGTATTCAAGAGGGTCCTGAGCACTGCATTTTCAGCACATGCGCATCCTGCCCCTCCCTGTTGAATGGCCCCGAGCACCATGAGCTTGATGTTTCCCTTCTGTCTCATAAAACGCTCCGGGAGATCGCTTACCCTTGGATTTAACCTGTAAAAAGGGCCATCTCTCTCGGATCTTTCCTGAATAAGCTCTCGCATCTCAGCTATCGGACAGATATCCTCTGCCTGCGGAAAATCAAGGGCTCTCGCAAGATGTGGACTTGGATCCGAATCAATGGCAAGCACCTGCCTACCCCTGTCTGCCAGGGCCTGAATAAGAAAGGCACTGATGGTGGTTTTACCCACGCCGCCTTTGCCGCTTACTGCTATTTTCACAGGATATTCCCCTATATAACCGTTCAAAGGTTCACAGTTCACCGTTCAGGGTTACCTTTCAGATACCACGAATCAATGGTTTAAGTTTTTGCTCAACACTGAACCTCTGAACCTTGAACCCGTGAATGGTTACAGATCTTTTTTAATGCTGTAACCAGGATCTCACAGTACTAAATGCCAGAAAAATCTCCAAGTATATCTATCAGCAAATTACTCTTTGGGCGAAAAGGGCTGCTTT
>JAIWFS010000125.1:0-4424 GCA_048631505.1 archaeon
TGAAAAAGGGACAGGCAAAAGGGCGCCCCGGTTAAACACTCAAAACCGCACCTGCCATACCACAATCCCTAACCCGGATAAACCGGAAAAGTTATAAGTGAACTAAAGTTTGAAGTGCCTAAAGTTAAGGAATCGCTTCGCTCCATAGATTTTACAAAATATCTAAAATCCTTTACTTTAGGCACTTTAGATCACTTTAGACACTTCACACTTTTTTGAGTTCTGATTTTAATTTTAAATTTCCTGCACGTTTTGAGCAGAATTTTATCGCTAAGGTACTAAGTTCTGTTTCCTGTTCTGGTCTCTTTTGCCAGAGTTAGTTCCAGATCACATTGGAGGCATCTTTTTGCCTCACTTATGGCATGATCGTCATCAAAACAGAGATCAACCTCTGTGAATCCATTATGTCTTTCTGAAAGGGGTATGGCCGGCGTTTCAACCCTTTTCAGGTCTGCAAATCCCCTTTCCCTTTTCCCGTCGTAGGACTGGGAATCGGACCTTTCAGCGAGAGTCTCGTCAATTACACCATCCCCGACCAAGAATTTATCAATGGCGATTGCGGCCCTGCGGCCGGCCGCAATCGCCTCAATAACCGAAGCCGGTCCGCTGATCACGTCGCCGCCGGCAAAAACCCCTTCCCTGCTGGTGGCAAGAGTATCGGTGTCAACCTGGATGAGATTTTCCCGGCCAATGGCTAAATCAAACTGGGAAGGAATCTCCGGAAGCTGACCAATGGCGGCAATGATGGTATCAAAGCTCATGGTAAATTGGCTGCCCTTAATTGGTTCTGGCCGCCGCCGGCCACTGGCATCCATCTCCCCCAGCTCCATACGAATACACTCCAGTTCCACCTTGCCATCCTGGCTCAATATCCTTGATGGCGCTGCCAGGTAGTGAATCTGCACTCCCTCAGCGATAGCCTCCTCAATTTCTTCAGGGCTGGCAGGCATCTCAGCACGTGTGCGCCGATAGATGATAGTCACCTCCTCGGCCTCAATGCGAAGCGCCGTCCGGGCAGAATCAATGGCGGCATTACCGCCGCCAATAACAGCTACCCTGCTTCCGAGTTCTACCTTCTTACCCAGGCTTACCTCTCGCAAAAAAGTAACGCCCTCTATCACCTCGGGGCTGTCCTCACCATCAACCCCTATGCTCAGGCCCTGATGCGCCCCAACGGCCAAAAAGACGGCATCATAGCCCTCTTCAAACAGCTTTTCTATTGAAGCACCCCTGGTATTTGTCCTTATCTCAACACCAATATCCTCTATCTCCTTAATCTCAGCCCTGAGGATATCCTTTGGCAGCCGGTACTCGGGGATGCCAAAGCGCATCATGCCACCGGGCTCGGGCAGGGCCTCAAAAATGGTTACACCATGGCCCTTCTTTCTCAAATAAAAGCCCGCTGTCAAACCGGCAGGGCCAGCCCCGATTATGGCCACCTTATGACCTGTATCGTCCGCTACTTGCAATGCTTCCCGCCATAAACCCGTTTCATTATCTGCCGCATAACGCTTCAGAGCACATATGGCAATGGGCATATTTACCTCTCCCCGTTTGCAGGCATCTTCACAGGGATGGGTGCAGACACGTCCCAGGACACCGGGGAAGGGAACTTTTTCCCGAATCAAGGCATAAGCATCACCTGCCTTTCCCTGAGCTATGAGCCTCACGTATCCCGGCACATCTATTCCGCCCGGACAGGCCTTTATGCATGGCGCTTCATCGGGGACGAATTCATCGGGCGACATGAAGCGCAGGGGCCTTATAATATCAAGGATTGCTATGCCATTTGGACATACGCTTTCACACCTGCCACAGGTTGTGCAGGCCCATGGAAAATGTGTATCAGCTATCTCATCTATTAGATCAAGTTCTATGTGCCTGATGATACGCCTGATGTTAAAGCCGTCTACACCTGTGATGGGACATGCAGAACTGCAGCACCCGCACTGTTCACAGGCCCTGAACATTTCCACGTCACTAAATTTTTCTGCTAATACTCTACTCGTATCCATATGCCTTTAAACCCTCATAAAATCGCTTCGCGATTTTATATAACGTTCCGCTATGAGCGGGACTTAAAAGAATTTATACTATCTTCTTTATCCGCACCTTTTTTCCAATAGAAAATCGGCAATCCAAAATCGCAAATCAAATTATCCAAGCCCAAGCTCTTTCACCATATCTCTCATGACATTTGCAAACTTCGGCCCATCTGCGGCCGAGCACCACGTAAGCCATAGGTTATCCGCATTGTACCCCTTCTTGGCCAGCTTTTTCTTGGCGCGTTTGATCCTGGACTCACAGGCATAGTTGCCTGTTATATAATGGCAGGTGGGAAACTCACATCCTGCAACCAGCACCCCGGCTGCGCCCAGTTCGTAGGCACGTTCAATCAGTTTGGTGGGAACCCTGGCCGAACACATCACCCGTATGAGTCGCCCGTTTGGAGGGTACTGGAGCCTGCTCACTCCTGCCATATCCACGCCACCCAGTGCACACCAGTGGCAGACAAAGCCGAGAATCTTTTTCTCGGGATTTTCTTCCAGGGCCGCTTCCACCTGGGCAAGCAGTTGCTCATCAGAGTAATGGACAATGGTGATGCATTCCTTCGGGCAGTCCGCCGCGCAGAGACCGCATCCCTTGCAGAGGGCCTTGATAACCTCGGGTTCTTTGTTCTCATTCACCTTTATGGCGCCATAAGGGCACCGCTTCCAGCAGATGCTGCAGCTATTGCAATTAGTAAGATCAATATCTGCAACGATTCCTTCCGCCTCAATGAAGCCATTCTTCATTGGGATAGAGGCCCTCATGGCCGCACCAATGCCCTCTTCACAGGTCTCTTTCAGGGTCTTGGGATTCTTTGCACATCCACAGAGAGCCACGCCGTCAGCCGGGAAATCCAATGGACCGAGTTTTATATGGCGTTCCTGGAAAAATCCCTCTTTATTGGCTGAGACCTTGAGATGGCCCCTGATGGCGTCAATGGTTTCATCCCCGGTAAATCCCACAGTCAGTACAAGCAAGTCTGATGAAAGTTTGTATTCGGACCCGAGAAGAAGATCATATACATTAACAGATAATCTGCCATCCTCCTTTGTTACCTCAGGATATCGGTCATCCGGAAATCTTACGAATTTGACGCCTGCTGCCTTGGCGGCCTGCAGATGGATTTGCTCATCCTTCACCATGCTTAAGTCCCGGTAGAGGATATGCACATTGATATCTTTGTTAATCTTTTTGATGGCCAACGCGTTTTTGACCGAGACTGGACAGCCTATGGCGCAGCAGCCCCGCTCTTCATTCTTTGAACCGACGCAGTTGATAATGACCACATTCTTAATTTCGGATTCCGAATTCCGAATTCCGAATTCCGAATTTCTTAATCGTTCCTCAAGCTGAAGCTGGGTAACCACGCGGGGGTCATTCCCGTATTGGAACATCCCTTCTGGCTCTATCTCCCGCATCCCGGTGGCCACAATGACGGTGGAGATATCCAGGTTCACAGTCTCCCCATTGGAGTTCAGCACGACCTTATAGTTTCCGATATATCCGTCAACAGACTCTATCTCTGTGCTTGTATACGCCGTGATATTCGGATTGGCTTCTATTAGATCTGTCTTTGCCTTAACGATCTCGGCCGCGGGCATATCTATATGATCGTGGGAAACGTTGGAAACCCTGTTTAGAATCCCACCCAGTTTAGGTTGCTTTTCAACGATATAGGCCTTAAAACCCTGCTCAGCGATGTTCAGGGCGGCAGTCATGCCTGCCATCCCTCCCCCGACGATCATACAATCCGTCCCGACAGGGAGTCTGATCTCCTCTCCTTCTTCAAGCAGAATGGCCTTGGCCACGCCCATCTTGACAAGATCTTTCGCCTTTTCAGTCGCTGCCTCAGGTTCTTTCATGTGTACCCAGGAGACCTGTTCCCTGATACTTACGAATTCAAGCAGATAGGGGTTTAATCCTGCCTCCTTTACGGTTGCCTTAAAAACGGGCTCATGGGTCCTCGGAGTGCAGGATGCTATAACTACACGATTGAGGTTGTGTTCCTTTATGGACTCCTGCATCGAGGCAAGTGCGTCTACCGAACAGGACCATTTGCCTTCGTCGGCAAAGACAACGTTCTTGAGCCCCTTGGAGTACTCCACAACCTCCGGTACATTCACAAAAGCCGCGATGTTTGAACCGCAATCACAGACAAACACGCCCACCCTTACTTCTTCATCGCTCATTAAATACCCCTTTTTTATTGACGATTTTCGATTGACGATTGACGATTGAATTAACTACTAATAAATTTTTGGTTATCATTTTTGATACACTCGTAAAAAGTCGAAAATAGCGTCATTGCGAGCGGAGCGAAGCAATCTCAGTGGTTGTAACTGGTTGAAATCAGGAGATTGCTTCGTCGCTACGCT
>JAIWFS010000126.1:0-4416 GCA_048631505.1 archaeon
TAGGAAGTAAGCAGTAGGCAGTAGGCACAATGCCACTCCACTAATCCTCACTGCTTACTGCCTACTCCATACTGCCTACTCTTCCGCGTATTTCTCAATTTCTGCCAAGAGCCACTTTTCAACCGCCTCCGGCCCATAGATCAGGTTGGCGAGTTCTCCCTTATCATCCGGCTTGATCTTGTACATCCAGCCCTTGCCGTAGCAGTCATCATTGATTAAGCCCGGGTTCATTTCCAGTTCTTCATTTACTGCTACCAGCTCTCCATTGACAGGTCCATAGACCTTCCCCAGCCATTTGCCGGATTCTATCTTGGCAAATTTCTTGCCTACTTTCACCCTCTTTCCCTCATCAGGAAGCTGGATATACACGACCTCCCCGGCCATTACCTGTGCAAAATCATCCATTCCCATGACCAGGAGATCTCCTTCTTCCTTTACCCAAAAATGATTCTCCTCGTAGTGCAAGTCATCCGGCATATTGTACCCTTGAATCTCCACGCTCTTTCCTCCTTTTTTTTACTCAGCTTCTTCCATCAATTCATTAACAAATTGAGATATATTGTAAATCTTGAACTTCTGCTTGCGCAATTTGGCATTGGCAAGGTTGTGCACACAGGAATTACACTCTGTCAGCACCACCTCGGCACCGACTTCTTCAACCTCCTCCAACCTGCGGCGTGCCATGGCAATAGAATTCTTGGCATAGGCGCCCCTTACACCACCACCGGCCCCGCAACAGAGGGAATCAACACGGTTGTGGCGCAGCTCCACAAAGTTTGGCGCAATCTTCCTGATGATCTCTCTTGGCTCTTCATAAATACCGCAGTGCCTTCCCAAGTCGCATGGATCATGGTAGGTCACTAATTTGTCCGTCGTGACACCAAAGTCAAAATCTTTCAGGAATTGAGTGATGTGAAGGACTTTGATCCCCTTCTCCTTAAGTTCAGCATACTGGGGTTTGTTGTTGAAAGTCCGCGAGCAATAGGGGCAGCCGGTTATTACAGTCTTGGCCCCCGTGGCCAGGATCATATCCATATTTTTTCTCACAAGATCCTCGTTCATGTCATATCCCACATCCTCCAGCACACCGCTGCAACAGACCTCGTCAATCAGGGTATAATCCACGTTGAGACGATCCAGAAGATCGAGGGTTTCCAGGGTGGCTTCATCTTCCCGAAAAGAACCCACGCACCCTATAAAATATACGTATTCGGCCTTTTTGTTTCGTTCTCTCTCAAAATCTTCGGGTTCGTCTTCCGCGTAGATGTTGGTGTGTTTCTTGAGCACCTCGTTCATTCCTTTGAATGCTGGGTGACAGGAACCGATATTGACCATATCCTTTCGCACCTGTTTGATGATGTCGGGCACGTTTACGCCGGAGGGGCAACTTTCTGCGCAGGCAGCGCATGTGGTGCACTGAAATAAGGTTTCAATAAGCTCGTCGTTCAAGTCTATGGTCCCATCCATGACTTCCTTGAGAATGAGCATCTTACCCCTGGCATTATATGCAGGGCGAAGAGTTGTCCCAAAGACAGGACATACTGCCCGGCAGAAGCCACAGTTCGAGCACCTGAGAACCTGATCGCGGTATTTTCTTTCAAAATCATACTTGGCTTCCATAGATTATCTCCTCAAACAGCTCACAGCTAATAGCTGTAAGCTCACAGTCTATAAGGTATTTTTTCGAGTTTGCTGTAAGCCATAAGCTATGAGCTTTCTCAAACATCCAGTGCCATCTTGCCAGGATTAAGAATATTGTTTGGATCAAATGATTTCTTTATGGAACGCATCACATCCATTGCTACGGGATCATGTTCAAGGTGCATGAATGGTGCCTTTGCCAGACCTATGCCGTGTTCGCCCGTCAGTGTGCCACCCAGTTCAATAACCTTCTCAAACAGCTCGGCCGAGGCCTGTTCAACGCGCTTTACCTCATCGGGATTTGTGCTGTCATAACTGATGGTGGGGTGGAGATTGCCGTCTCCTGCGTGTCCAACGGTAGGAATCTTGAGATCATACTTTTTTGCAAGATCGGAGATCGTCTTAAGTATGTTAGGGACCTTGGACATGGGCACAGAAAGGTCTTCGACAGCGAGGCTGTTGTTAATCCGGGACATAACCGCATACGCAGATTTGCGGGCCGTCCACAGCGCTTCTGCCTCTTCTTTGGTCGCGGCCTGTTTTACGGTGGAGGCATTGTTTTTCTTGAATATTTCTATGACCTTGTTCAATTGGAACTGGGTCTCCTCCCGAGTGTGTCCATCAGTCTCGGCTATCAGGATTGCTTCTACCTCCGGCAGATTCAAATCGGTATTCTGGTTGATGGCAATAAGGGTCTGCTGATCAACTACCTCGAGCGCGCTTGGCAGGATTCCGGAGTGCATGATTTCGCTCACGGCCCGTCCCGCATCCTCCAGGTCTTCAAAAGTGGCCATGGCAGTGGAGGTCAGCGATGGCTTGGGATTAATCTTGAGGGTTATCTCGGTTACTACTCCCAATGTTCCTTCAGAACCGACAAAAAGCTTGGTCAGATCATAACCCGAAGAGCTTTTCATACACTTGGATCCTGTGCGCATAATCCGACCATCGGGGAGTACTACTTGAAGGGAAAGGACATAATCCTTGGTCGTGCCGTATTTAGCGCCTTTGATTCCGCCGGCATTGGTGGCCACATTACCGCCCAGGGTGGCAACCGTGCCGCTTGCAGGGTCAGGTGGAAAAAAGAAGTCATGTGGTGCCAGGGCCCTTTCCAGGTCTGCATAGACCACACCGGGTTGAACAACTGCCAGGCGGTCCGTCACGCTGACTGAGATGATTTTATTCATGCGCCCCAGATCGAGAATCACTCCCCCTTTCTCCGGCACGGCCAGGCCTGCCAGAGAGGTCCCGGCCCCGCGAGGAACGACTGGGAACCTATCCTTATTGGCCAGCTTGAGGATTGCCGAAATCTCCTCGGCGGTAGCCGGCCACACGGCTGCATCAGGCCGGTGCCTGTGTTCCGAGGCGTCTTTTGAGTAGGAGATGAGATCGATCAGATTGTCTGTATAATTCTCCTCTCCGACAATGTCAATAAGCGCCTTTTTTGTTTTATCTTCCATGTTAGACTCCCTTTGAAATGGTTAACTGCAGGGACACTGAGTGCTCTGAGGCTTAACCCTACAACGACATTTGTCGATATCCATAATACGTCCTTTTAACTTGTTTGTTTGCCTATTACGTAAGTGTTCCGGGTTACGAGTTGCGAGTTGTTAATAGGGAATAATCCTTTTTTATAACCCGTATCCCGCAACCCGTAACCCGCAACAATATCGCATGACACAAAAAGAAGCTGTTGCTAAATAAAGCTGATAAGTTGCGTTGTAGGGATAAATATGTCAGCAAAACAGAACAGGGAGGATTGTGAATGACACAACAGAAAAGAATGGATCCGGAAATATTGTCAATGGTGCTTGATACCATTGCAAAGTTGGAGAAAGAAAAACTCTCTCTTGAGACCAAATTGGAAATGGACCAAAAGGGTGAGTTTCCAATGGAGCTTATCCGGTTCATGTTAGGCCCTGAAATTGCGTTACATCTGGTTTTCATACCCGAAGAGTATGGGGGGCTTGGTGCTGGCGCGACAGAAGTTGCCTTAATATCCGAAAGGATGGCAAAAATGGATCTTGGCATAGCCACTTCTTTTTTGGCCATATGTCTGGGCATGGATCCGCTCCGGGTAGGCGCCACACCTGAACAAAAGGAGAAATACATTACAAAGATAGCAGAGCAAGGGCTTATAGTAGCCTATGGAGTCACCGAACCAGAAGCAGGGTCCAATGTCCAGGCCCTGAAGACAAAGGCAGAACGCGTCCTTGATGATTCAGGCCAAATCAAGGGGTACAAGCTGAACGGGCAAAAGCAGTTTATTACAAACGGCGGTGTAGCGGATCTTTATACGATTCTTGCGGATACGCCTGAAGGACCTTCTTTTTTTGTTGTGGAGTCCGGGGCCGAAGGTTTAACCCCCGGTATTCATGAGGACAAACACGGGATACGTGCCTCTGATACCTGCTCTCTGACCTTTGAAGATCTTTTTGTCCCGGTGGAGAATCTCATCGGGGGCGTTGAAGGGCAGGGGTTAAAAGAGGCCAATAAGGTCTTTGGCTATACCCGGTTAATGGTTGCCACCTTCGGCCTGGGTGGAGGCATGGCCTCCCTGGAAAGGGTCATCAAATACTCCAAGGAAAGAGTACAATTTGGAACAACCCTCTCAAAGAAGCAGGGATATACCCATAAACTCCTGGTCCCCCACGCTGTGGAGCTTGAAGCGGCCAGGGCCCATATAGAAGAAGTAGCCCACAGGCTTGATGACGGTGAAGAGGACCTGCAGGTGGAGGGATCTATTTCCAAATATTTTGCAACAGAGGCAGGTGATGC
>JAIWFS010000127.1:0-4390 GCA_048631505.1 archaeon
GCCTAATGACTTACTTTTTTTAAGGATAGTCCCAAAGAATAGAAAAGAGAAAACAGGGATGGCACAAGAAAAAGAGTGAAAATGGTTGACAATGCAAGGCCCCCGATAACCACAGAACCCAGCCCCCTGTACAGCTCAGATCCTGCGCCCGGTAGAAATACAAGAGGGAGCATTCCGAAAATACTCGTGGCAGTACTCATATATATAGGCCTTATGCGAACCCGCACAGCCTCTTTGATGGCTGCATGGAGATCCATCTTCTCTTTTCTTATGAAATTCAAGGACTGGTGCACGATAAGTATGGCATTGTTCACCACAATTCCCACAAGAATAACAAACCCTAACATGGTAAGGATATCGAGAGGCTGGTTTGATAAAAATGCGTTGACAAGCCACAGACCCAGGAAGCCACCCGCGGCCGCCAGCGGCACACTGAACATGATCACTAAGGGATAGAAAAAGTTTTCAAAAAGAGCGGCCATCAAAAGAAATGTGATAATAAGCGCCAGGACAAAGTTCCATTCAAGGGCATTCCTCGTCTTTGAAAGATCATCTGCTGTTCCGGTGAGCCTGATATTATACGCACTTCCCAGTCCCCTACCCTTCAGTAAAGGATCAACAATTTCAGTCTGGACAATCTTCATGGCCTTTTCCATGGAGACCTCCATGGGAGGGATTATCCTTACCACAATTGCCCTGTGCTGTTCGATATGGTTTATCTGGGTCGGCCCGGACACAAGCTTTAGCCTGCTCACCGAGTTAAGGGGAACAAAACCGGCCCTGGGGGTGTGTATCATGATATGATCAATATCCTGGGTTCTCCTGAGCACCTGGTCTTGCCCCTTGAGAACCAGGTCTATCTCCTCCCCTTCAAAAAGATAGTCATCCACCTTGACCCCGTCCAAAAGCACATCTAACGTAATTCCTATGTCTGCAGTACTGAGGCCCACCCTGGAGGCTCGCTCCCTGTCAGGGAGGACTTGAATTTCAGGATTGCCCAGATCGAGGCTGGGGATTGGTCGAATCTGTGACCCTGGTATGAGGTTGTTTGCCTTAATAAAAATCTCACCACCCAATTCGATCAGCTTATTGAGATCCGGTCCTGTGATCTCCACATCAATAGAGCGGCCTTCACCAATCCCCCGTGCAAACAGGTTTCCCTGCTGGACAATAACATAGGATCCTGGGATCTTGGACAGGAAACCGCGTAACAACGGAATTAGCTCTCTCACCCGCTCAGGTTCTTTGGTTCTGCTGCCAGTGAAGATGTTTCTGGCCCTGACAATAAAGAAAGAGCTTCCGATAGTTGGTCCCTTCAGCCTCTGGGCCTCAACTGATCCGGGTTCGGCCACCCAATATGGCCTCACATCATCGGCAATCCTGTCGGCAATATCCCCTAACCGGGCAATATTATATCCTGGTGGAGGTATAAGCATACCAATAACAAAGTTTCTGTTTCCTTGAGGGAGATATTCTGTTTCCGGAACCAAAGTTACGGTAATCCCGACGGCCACGGATGTTAACACCAATACGGTTAAAACACTGCGCAGTTTTGTTCTCAGCAGCCAGGAGACAAACCCGGTGATAGCATTTCCAATCATTGTTCCCAGACTTTGTAAAATCCGGTTTACTCCTTTGGGATCAGAGCGCCCTTTCAGGATTTTGGCAGACATGGAAGGGATCACGGTTAAAGAGACCAGTAGACTTAAAAAAACAGCACTGGCAATGGCAATGGCGATATCTCGAAAGAGCTGGCCCGCCTCTTCTTCTATAAAAACCACAGGTATAAATACGGCGATAGTGGTAAAAGCAGAAGCCACAATGGCACCCATGACCTCCCGTGTGCCATTTAATGCAGCCTCAAATTTGGATTCCCCTGACTGATAGTGTCTGAATATGTTTTCAAGCACTACGATGGAACTGTCCACCACCATACCAATAGCGAAGCTCATCCCAGCCAGGGTAATCACATTGATATTACGGCCAAAAAGAGTGATCATAAGGAAGGTGCCGATAATGCTGATGGGAATAGCAGTAGTGACCACCAATATACTGGAAATATTCCTGAGAAACAGGAACAACACGATAACAGCCAGAGAGGCCCCCAGAAACATGTTCTGACGGACTCGATTTATGGAAGCATAGATATAATCAGTGGTATCATAAACTTGTTTAAGTTCCAGGTCCCGATGAATCAGATAGTTTTCATTGAGATCCTTTATACTCTCTTTCAGTCTACCCATAACGGTGAGCACATTGGCCCCCGCTGTTTGAACAACCTTAAATACAAGGGTCTTATAATCATACTGTCTGACAATGACCTGTGTCTTCCCAAACCCCAGGCTGACCCTGGCCACATCACCAATGGTAACGGGAATATCATCTACTCTCTTAATAACAACGTTCTCTACTTCCTCAGGAGACCGGTATTCCCCCAAGACCCGGAGGATATAGCGTCTTTTTCCTTCATCGAAATCCCCTGCACTGGTATTTCTATTCTCCTTTCGAATAGCTGAAACCACATCCTGGACTGTCAAACGATAGAATGCAAGGGCATCCGGTTTCAGGATAACCTGGAGCTCCCTTTCCCTGCCGCCAAACAATTGAACAAGTCCAACCCCCGAAACTCTTTCCAAACGAGGCTTGATGAAGTTTTTAGCATAGGTCTTCTGAGAGTCAATTTCAGAGTCGTCATCACTCGTCTTCCTCAGAATAATATAAGCAATAGCCTGTCTCTGTTCGCTGGCAGGAATTATAATCGGTTTCTCAACTCTTTCCGGATAATTGGGCACCAGGTTTAACTTGTTGGATACCTTCAGGAGCGCAGCATCCATATCAGATCCGATCTCAAAGGTGAGGGTAATATTTCCCAGGCTGTCCCTGCTCTCACTTGTCATTTCCAGGAGACCTTCGAGGGTTTTGAGCTTGTCTTCCTGGGAGATGATTATTTCCTTCTCCACCTCCTGAGGGCTGGCACCTGGCCAGAAGGTTCTAACGCTTATTTTTGGTTTTTCAACATCAGGGGTAAGCTGGACCGGTACCCTGAAAAGGGAGATAATGCCGAATAGCAATATGAGGATAGCGCCTACAGTGACCGTAACAGGCAATTGGATGGAGCGATCTATTATTCCCATAAATTCAAAAGGACCATTAGACAGGATTACAGGATAACTGGTTTACAAGGCTAAAAAATCCAGTTCACCTTGTTTATATTGTTAAACAATACCAATTATTCTTTGGACGCCGCAATAACATTCACCTTCTGACCTGATCTGAGCCTTTCATTCCCCTCGATAACGACCATATCGCCTGCTGACAATCTGCCTTCCACCACAACAAGACTCCCGTGGGCCTGGCGTTTTTTTATCGGCACAAGTATTGCCTTTCCGTCCTGTACCACAAATATTTGATGTCCGTCTCGGTTGGTAACTACAGCGTCTTTGTTGACAAGAAGGCATTTATGTGACCTTCCAACCGGAAAACTTACCCTGGAAGACATCCCGGCCAGTATGGAAAAATCCTTGTTCGCCACACTGATCTGCACAGGGAATGTCCTGGCTTTCTCGTTTCCTTCCGGAATGATATTCCGGATCAAGCCCTTTCTTGTTTTATTGTTAGGCAGAAAATCAAATTCCAGATCCACCTTCTGCCCCACCTTTATGAAATGAATATAGCGATCTGGTACCGGAGTCGTAACCAGGATGGGGTCAATTTCTACAATGGTGACTATTTCAGTCCCCTTTTTTAGCCACTGGCCGATCTGGGTATGCTCCTCAACCACAAATCCACCAAAAGGGGCTTTTATTGCACATTTCTCAATATAATATTGTATCGTCTCTATCCTGGCCTCAAGTGCAAGAATTCGTTTCTCCAGGGCATTGGCACTACGGAGCGCATCATCATAGGCCCTGCTGGAGATAGATTTCTTTTTGAAAAGTGCTGCAACTCTCTTGAGTTCTGAAATGGCGTTTTCATGATTAACCTTTGCCTCGGCCAGATTCGCCTTTGCGATCTTGAGCTCAAGCAAAAACGGCCTTGTTTCAACCCTGGCCAACACTTCTCCCTTCTTGACCTTTTGTCCCTTTTTGACAGGAAAAGCCGTGACAACCCCTTCAACCTCCGGCGATACTACGCTTTTTCTATGAGGCCTGGCCGTACCAAAAAGGGTAACAATTGGCCTCACACTCTTCGAAACCACCCTTTCCACCGCAACCGGCGAGGCTTCTTCCCCTGGAGGCTGGCCAGTCACCTCTGAGAAAGGTATCGCAATCCAAATTAAGGCAGATAGAACAAAAATGATTTTGAAACCCTGAAGGTTATTTCCTGATAGAATATTTTTTTTCATAATCCTAACCCGAATCCCTAAAAGTACACTTATTACTTATATTTC
>JAIWFS010000128.1:0-4390 GCA_048631505.1 archaeon
CTCTCCGTGACCTTCTTGGAATAGTACATCACCGGCTGCATTTACGCTTAAGCTGAGAAGGTGTCCACTGAAAGACTTCAGACTCCCGATTATATCAGGGTCGTAGCAAGTGGCAAAAAGCACATTGGCATTTCTGGCCCGGATCGCAACATGGGATACTATATCGGTCAAGTCCGGTGTGATGACAGCAATCACCTCTTTGGGGATCTCCTCCTCTCCTGCGACCTTGTCGGCAATAATGACTGTGGGTCGAGCAAAGTCCTTGCCCTGAACGGACCTTAAGTCGGAGACAACCTCCACTTGTCCCGTGCCTTGGCCCTGGCTGATCACCTGCCAGTTGCCGAGATGGGCCTCTCTGCGCAATATTGGATCTATTTGACGCAAAAGCATCGACAGGGCGAAGACAGGTTTCCCTCGCACCACTTCCTCACTGAAGAGGGAAATGGTCCATGAGTCGGCGTGAAAGGCCCCACCGAGAAATTCGGCCTTGGGCTGAAGGACTTGGTAATAATGGTCGATTTCAGCACCCAGGGCACGCGAGAGACGATCGAGTACGGCCCTGGATTGGAGGGCCCAATCTTTTCCGGAATGGGGCATCTTCCTGACGTGCTCCCACTGGTGAAGACAGTGTGTAAGCTCGTCATTGCCTTTTGAAATAAGGAGATTTTCCAGCACCATTGCGATCAATTCCACCAGTTGATCAGCGCTGAGATGCAAATGAAGACTCCGTTCCACCACAACGCGCAGAAAATTCTCCAAGGCCAGATCGAGAAAGAGCAGGTCGCGTACAACATTTGAATTGCCTTGCAATTGTGTTTTAAGGCGGCGGCGCGCCTCAGTAATCTTTTCAATAAGCATGCAGGCATCCATATTGTCACGATGCGTCCATATGAAGTCCATCAGGCCGTGCATTTCCGAATCGAATAGATGTCTGGCAGCGTAGATGGCAGTGCCGAGATCAGTACCGGAATGAACGGCCTTGAGAATCCCCAGGAAATGCTCCAAGTCATGAATCAATGGGTCTTTTATAGATGGGACAAAATCAGGGTGAGATATGATTGGGCGCTCGAAGCTCTCAAGCCTTTCTTTTGTAATCCCCCCTGCTTCGAGTATCTTATAGAAAATATCCAGATTGCCGTTGTTTTTCAAGAACCCCAGATAGGCCTCACAGATGACAACATCATCAGGAGTGGTGTTGTTGTGGAGTTTCTGGTGCCATTCCTCCATAAAATGCCCGGAGACTTCTTTAATGTGAAGGCGATGCATGATGTTTAAGACCTCATCGCGGATTCGCTGTCCTTCACCACCTCGCCCCATAGTGGTCAGCATCAAACGGATGTACTCACGCCCCCCTGGCTCTTCTTTTGTGTAGTAGTCAGCAAGCTTAAGCGTCAACCGGTCCTCAGCATGGCTCAACTCCCTGGGCTGGGTGTTGTAGTTTCGCTGCCAGTCCAACTGTCTGATGGCGGAAAAACGCAGCCATACAAACACAAGCGCCAGCCCCTCCATGTTGTTTCTGACTTTGTCCAGCAGGTCATAACATAGGTTGAAACGATGCATTAGTGTCCACGAATTGCGGCTCATTTCCTTTTCAATGATCTCATCGGCGATCACTGCGAGTTCAGGATGGCCCAAAGACACCTCATTTTCTGAAGGAACAACAAGCGGGATTTGGTAGTTCCGGCCGAGGTTATTGTCCCAGCGATCTGCCTCGGGAAAATAGAGAACAAAAACCAAAAAAGAAAAATCCAATTTCCGATCCAGTCTGATAACGATTCTGCCGGCACCATCTTTCTCTGCAAAAGGGGTCTGAATGGCTTGTTGGCCAAATGCCTGACTGCCCTCAGGCCAGACCGAACTTGGCGGCATCTCCCAGGGTGCTTGAACATGGCGGCAAAGTCCCCAGTGCAACAGACACTTCTTATGGTTTTTCAGCCCAATGGAGATTTCGACCCAATCATCCATAATGCGTTTTTCCACAAGTAACTCAACGCCGCTTTTTGCAGTGATGTTTTCTGTTATCGTCATTTTATGATCACACCTTTCCGGTCTCAGGCACTCTTTATGAAACGAAGCTTTTGAAAATTGGTGAGTTCTCTCAGTGTAATTGTTCACTCCCTGACTGCCAAGGAGCATGAACGGTCACATCATAGTCACTCACGCTATGGCACGTTCTCTGAGTTCTTTAATCTTGTCTCTGAGTTCAGCGGCTTTCTCAAACCTGTGTTCTTTGGCAGCAGCCCTCATCTCCTGTTCGAGCATTCTGATCCGTTCTTCCATGTCCTGGACACTCGACAAGTCTCCATAGGGAGCTGTTGCCTCAGCTATCTGCATATCCAACTGCTGCTCTTTCTCATAGATGGAAGACAGGGCGTCTTTAACTGCCTTTTTTATGGTGACCGGAGTGATATTATGTAGCCGGTTGTATTCTATCTGTATCCGGCGCCTACGTTCGGTTTCCTCTATTGCCCGCTTCATAGAGCCGGTAATCCTGTCTGCATAGAGCAGCACCATGCCATCGGCATTCCGGCTGGCCCGCCCTGCAGTCTGTATAAGAGACCGCTCCGAACGAAGAAAGCCCTCCTTGTCCGCATCCAGCACTGCCACTAGGGACACCTCCGGAAGGTCGAGCCCTTCTCTCAAGAGATTTATCCCGACCAGTACATCAAAGTCACCACGCCTCAGACCGTGTATTAGCTGGCTCCTCTCTATGGTTTTGATATCCGAATGGAGATATTCAACGCGAATACCTACTGAGGAATAGTATTCTGTGAGGGCCTCTGCCATCCTCTTTGTCAGGGTAGTAACAAGGACCCGCTCATCTCTCGCAACGGTTTTTTGTATCTCCTCCATAAGATCATCCACCTGGGTACCGGCAGGCCTTACCTCTATCGGCGGATCTGCAAGACCTGTCGGCCTTATGATCTGCTCCACCACGGCCCCTCCTGCCTTTTCAAGCTCATATGGCCCCGGAGTGGCAGAGATGCAAACGACCTGGCCCACGGCCTTTTCAAACTCATCAAACCGTAGTGGGCGGTTGTCCAGGGCTGAAGGGAGTCTGAAACCAAACTCAACAAGGGTCTTTTTCCTGGAACGATCCCCTGCGTACATGCCCCTTATCTGGGGAATGCTTATGTGGCTTTCGTCAATGAAGGTTATAAAATCCTTTGGAAAATAGTCTAAAAGTGCAGGAGGCGGCTCTCCCGGAGGACGGCCTGAGAGGTGTCTTGCGTAGTTTTCGATTCCATGGCAATAACCCAGTTCCTGAAGCATCTCAAGGTCCAGGTTGGTCCTCTGTTCAAGGCGCTGGGCCTCAACCAATCTATTCTGAGACTCAAAGAACAGGAGTCTTTCGTCCAGCTCTGCCTTGATGCTCAGAATGGCCCTGTCAAGTCTGCCTTCAGATGCCACGTAGTGGCTCGATGGATATATGATGGTTTCTCTCAAAGAAGCAATGGTCTGTCCCTTAAGTGGGTCAATGATGCTTATATTTTCGATTTCGTCTCCAAAGAGCCCGACCCTTACGGCGTGTTTTTCCTCATGGGCAGGGAAAATCTCAACTATGTCTCCCCGAACCCTGAAGGTCCCCCGGTGGAAATCCATATCGTTTCGCTCATACAGCATCGCGACCAGCCGGGCCAGGATTTCTTCTCTGGGACGCTCATCGCCCACCCTCAAGTAAAGCTGCATCTGCCGGTATTCTTCAGGAGAGCCAAGGCCATAGATACATGATACGCTGGCCACAATAATCACATCCCTTCTGGTAAGCAGGGAATGTGTGGCTGAGTGGCGAAGCCTGTCAATAAAGTCATTGATGGAGGAATCCTTCTGAATGTAGGTGTCGGATTGAGGTATATAGGCCTCTGGCTGGTAGTAATCGTAATAGCTTACAAAATATTCAACTGCGTTTTCCGGAAAAAGGGTTTTGAATTCCCCAAATAGCTGTGCAGCGAGGGTCTTGTTCGGTGCAATTACCAGGGCAGGCCGTTGCGCTTGGGCCATTATATTGGCCATGGTAAATGTCTTGCCGGATCCGGTGACTCCAAGGAGTGCCTGAAGGCAAAGACCCCTTTGAAGACCATCGGTAAGGACGGCAATGGCTCCAGGCTGGTCTCCGCAGGGGGAGAAGTCTGAGTGTAAACGAAAAGGCAAATTCATTGTCGCGTCTGCTTGTGGTTTTGTTGCTTCACCGTTAGAATCCAACCGTAAAAAAGTTCCCATGTTCAATAAACTATGTAAATTATTATAGGAAGCCGCTTGCAAAACTCAAGAGAAAGACCGAAACGGAGCTACAAATATGACCACGACCGATTCTCATCCATCATTTGACTTCATTCGCAATATCATCGCAGAGGACTTGAGTATAAACAAGAATGAAGGTCGAGTTGTG
>JAIWFS010000129.1:0-4375 GCA_048631505.1 archaeon
GATTGAGGGGAGTAAAGATGGAAAAGCCGGAATATCACTTTTTTGTATGTTGCAGTTTCAGGGGTACGGAGATCAAAGGCAAGTGTATCCGAAAGAATTCCATGGAACTGATCCCATACCTGGCGGAGGAACTGGCCGACAGAGGTCTCAATGCCATGGTTTCAAGCATGGGTTGCCTGAATCGGTGTGATGATGGACCTGTGGTCATTGTATATCCGCAAAGTTACTGGTACGGCGGGGTTAACGGTGAAGACGAGATAGATGAGATCCTCGACGCCCTGGAGGAAGGGCGCGCTGCTGAAAAATATTTGATCGGGTAATGACTATGGAGACATCAAGCGCTGTTATATTCGAAGAAAGACAGGATCAGATATACCGTAAGGGCGAGCAACCCTTTGATCTGGCCTGCAACAAGGAAAGCCTTGCCGGCGCGATAAGCCAGAGGGCGTGCGTGTTCTGCGGTTCGCGGGTGGTTTTATATCCCATTGCCGATGCCCTGCACCTGGTGCACGGCCCTATTGGCTGCGCTGTATATACATGGGATATCCGGGGTGCTCTATCCACCGGCCCGGAACTCCATCGTTTGAGTTTTTCCACGGACCTTCAGGAAAAGGACGTCATATTCGGCGGCGAGAAAAAGCTCTACCGTGCGCTGACAGAACTCATAGACAGGCATCATCCCGAGGCGGCTTTTGTTTACTCCACATGTATTGTCGGAATCATAGGTGATGACCTTGAGGCAGTCTGCAAAAAGGTCAGCAAAGAAAAGGCAATACCTGTCATCCCCGTACAGGCAGAGGGCTTTGACGGCAACAAGCGGGCAGGGTATGAGGCCGCGTGCAAGGCCCTGTTCAGGCTCGTGGGCACAGGCGATATTGATGGGATATCCCCCTATAGCGTGAACATCATGGGAGACTTTAACCTGGCAGGAGAGATATGGATTATTCGCAGTTATTTTGAACGAATGGGTGTCCAGGTGGTGGCCAACATCACCGGAGACGGACGGGTCGACAGTATCCGTAAAGCCCATGGGGCGGCCCTGAACCTGGTCCAGTGTTCAGGGTCCACCATGGAGTTGGCCAAGTTGATGGAAGAGGCCTACGACATCCCGCACATCCGGGTCTCTTACTGTGGGCTGGAAGACATGGCCGAGTCCCTTTATGCCGTGGCCCGTTTCTTCAAAGATCCGGAGATAATGAAACGTACGCAGAGCCTCATAAAAGAGGAACTTTCTATACTCTATCCAAGGCTTCAGGAATTTCGCAAGGCCCTTTCCGGCAAAAAGGTCGCTATTTACGTGGGCGGGGCCTTTAAGGCATTTTCCATGATAAAGACCCTGAGATTCCTGGATATGAAGGTGGTCATGGTCGGGTCCCAGACCGGTACAAAAGAAGACTATCAGGAACTGGAAGAGATCACCGACGATGGGACCATAATTGTTGACGACACGAACCCCCTGGAGCTTTGCACCTTTATCAAGGAAAAAGACGTGGACATCTTCATAGGCGGCGTCAAGGAAAGGCCTATTGCCTACAAGATGGGGGTTGGATTTTGCGACCATAACCACGAGCGAAAGGAGGCCCTTGAGGGCTTTGTGGGCATACTCAATCTTGCCCAGGAGATCTACAATACAGTCATGAGCCCGGTTTGGAGATTTGTCCCCAGAAGGGCGGCAGAAGGAGTGAAAAATGGCAGGGACAGGGAACAATTACGTGTCCACAACCAACGCATGCAAGCTCTGTAAGCCGATCGGGGCCTGCCTGGCCTTTAGGGGAATCGAAGGCGCAGTGCCGTTTCTCCATGGCCCCCAGGGGTGTGCTACCTATATGCGTCGCTATATCATCAGCCATTTCAGAGAACCCATGGATATCGCGTCTTCGGCCCTGAGTGAAAAACACGCTGTCTTTGGCGGAGGTCCCAACCTGAAGCAGGGCCTGAAAAACGTGATAACCAAATACGGTGCAGGGATTATCGGTATTGCCACCACGTGTCTTACCGAGACGATCGGTGATGATGTGCCAGGAATCATAAGGGAGTTTTGTCGGGAGGAGAAAGACCTGTTCAGCAATGATACAGGACCCCTTCTGGTAAATGCCTCTACTCCGAGTTACTCGGGGACACATATGGAGGGCTTTCATGAGGCGGTAAAGGCCATGGTAGGTCAGGTGGCTACACGAAATGGGGCCGCTGAGGACGTTAACCTCCTGCCGGGCTTTGTTTCCCCTGCGGACATACGCTACCTGAAGGAGATACTGGAAGATTTCAAAGTTTCAGGGACCGTCTTGCCGGACATCTCCGAGACCCTGGATGGCCAGGCCCTGCTTGACTACGAAAAGATACCGAGCGGCGGAACTCCCATATCAGGAATAAAGACCATGGGCAGCGCAAGGGCAACCATAGAGTTTGGAAGAACTCTTATGGGTGAGCATACGGCAGGCGAGCTTCTGTCAACACGGCATGGTGTCTTTTTGAGCCAGGTGGGCGTGCCCATTGGAATCAGGGAAAGTGACGCGTTCTTTTCAGCCATGGAGACGGTTTCAGACAAAAAAATCCCTCAGAAACATGAACAGGAGCGTGGCCGTCTCATCGATGCCTATGTGGATGCCCACAAGTACATATTCGGAAAACGGGCAATCGTTTTCGGCGAAGAGGACCTGGTTATCGGACTCACTTCCCTCCTGTCAGAGATAGGAGTCATCCCTGTGCTCTGCGCATCAGGTGGTAAGAGCGGACGTCTTGGGGAATGTATAAAGGCTGTAACCAAGGATATCACCGAACCGCCGATTGTCCGGGACGGGGCTGATTTTTTCGATATTGCGAGTGAGGCGGAATCCTTAAAACCTGATCTCCTTGTGGGGCACAGCAAGGGCTACTCTCTTTCCAGAAAACTGAATATCCCTCTGATCAGGGTCGGCTTCCCAATTCACGATCGAATCGGGGCACAGCGCATACTCCATGTCGGCTACAGAGGTGCCCAGTCGCTCCTCGACCGGATAGTCAATGCAGTTATAGAAAGGAAACAGAATGATTCTCCCGTTGGATATACATATGTGTAATTCCGCTGAAAAAGGAGTAGCAAAATGAATCTTGAACACCATCCTTGTTTTAATAAAAGAGTAAAGGGGAAATACGGACGGGTACATCTCCCGGTGGCCCCAAAATGCAATATAAAATGCAACTACTGCAATCGTAAATACGACTGCGTTAATGAAAGCCGGCCAGGGGTTACAAGCAAGGTCGTTTCACCATGGCAGGCTATTGAATACCTTAAGATCGTCCTTGAAAAAGAGCCAAGGATCAGCGTGGCTGGTATTGCCGGACCGGGGGATCCGTTTGCCAATCCGGCTGCTACCATGAAGACACTGGAACTGGCAAGGGAGGAGTTCCCGGACCTGATTCTCTGTCTGGCAACCAATGGGCTGGACTTGTGTCCATATATTGATCGCCTGGCCGAGCTTCGCGTTACTAACGTGACCGTGACCGTAAATGCCATTGATCCCGCAATTGGCGCAAGGATATATGCCTGGGTCCGTGACGGAAACGTGGTTTACCGAAAAGAAAAGGGGGCTGAGCTGCTTTTAGGCCGCCAGCTTGAAGCAATACGCATGCTCAAGGAACGGGGTTTCACAGTAAAGGTAAATACTATCGTAGTGCCTGGTAAAAACGATGATCACATCATTGAGGTGGCAAAAACCATGGGCAGCCTGGGGGTTGATCTGTTGAACTGTATCCCCATGTTGCCCACTCCGGGGAGTTCATTTGAACATATATCCGAACCCTCCAGAGAACTTATATCAAGGATCAGAAATGAATCAGAAAGGTATGTCCCCCAGATGCGTCATTGCGCAAGGTGCCGGGCCGATGCCGTTGGACTGCTCCGTCATGACAGGATAGGTGAATTTCGAAGTTATCTTGCCGCATGTGCAGCGCTTCCCATAAAGCCGGAAGAAAGGCGTCCATATGTGGCAGTGGCCTCCCAGGAAGGAATGCTGGTGAACCAGCATCTGGGTGAGGCAAGTAGATTTCTGATCTATGGCGAGGAAAAGTACGGATTTACCCTGGTAGACACCAGACCTGCACCACCACCTGGGACAGGACGGCAAAGATGGCTTGAGCTTTCGGAAACGCTCAGTGATTGCCGCGCCGTCCTTGTAAGCGCCATGGGGGAGAGCCCAAGGGCCATACTCGAGCAGGCCGGCATCCAGCCAATTGAGATGTATGGGTTTATTGATGAAGGGCTTGAGGCTGTCTTTGAATGCCTGGATATTCAAAGCCTTAAAGGACGCCGTATAAGTTTAACACATATGGCAGGGTGCATTGGGACTGGGATGGGGTGTGGATAATTAAAACCTGGGTTGAGCGGTTCAGCGTTCAC
>JAIWFS010000130.1:0-4304 GCA_048631505.1 archaeon
CTGTAAATCAAGGTCCAGGCACAGTCTTTTTCAGAGTCAATCTCGCATTTACCATTGCTGGTGCCCCCGCAGGGGCCATTGACCAGTCCCTTATGGCATGAGGTTACCGGGCATATACCACCTGTCTCTCCCAGGATACATGTGCCGCACTGTGTGCATATCTCATCAAACTGACCTACACCGGTCTCTTTTCCCATAAACAGGGTGTCTAAGGCAGGCACGACCATTTTTTCCAACTGCCTGGCAATGGTCTGAACACCAAAGGCACAGGTCATGATCAGCAGGACATCGGACTGTTCAATCTGCTCACCGTATTCCTTTAAGGCTTCAGCGGTCAGATTGTCACAGGCCACAGGCAGGACCATCTCCCCGGTTACCAGTTTGCCCTTGCCGGACAATGTTTCTTTCATGGCCTTCACCTCGGGCTCGCCACCCGTGTGTGTCAGGGTGACGCATGTTCCGCACCCAATGATGAAAACCCGTCCCAAACCGTCCAGGAGTTGATCAAGTTCCTCCTCCGGTTTTTGCCGCGTAATGGATCTGATCATGTTTATCTCCTATCCTTCTCCAGATCACATCTTAGGCACCTCATGGCCTCCCGATGCGCCTCATCTCGTGTAAACCCTTTCTCCACCTCCCGGAAATCCCTTACCCTTTCTTCCGGTTTCTCAAGTTGAATCTCGATCCTCGGCTTTTCCTCGGTTGTCTCCTCATCCAGTGCCAGACCAGTATCTTCCACCGTCTCGGTCTTTTCATCTATTATCCTTATACGCCCTGTCTCCCCCTGGAGATATCTTTCAATGGCAATAGCGGCTCGCCTCCCGGATGCTATAGCCCGTATTACATAAGTGGGGCCCGTTGTAAAATCCCCTCCAGCAAAAATACCCGGGATATTGGTGGAAAGCGTATTTTCGTCAACAACCAATGCTCCCCAAAGCGCCCTCTCCAGTTGACCATCCTTTGTCAAGAAGGACATATCGGGGGCTTGCCCAATGGAAATAATGATATTATGTGTCTCCACAGCCTGAGTAAATTCATCATCGAATATCGGGTTGAAACGGCCCTCTTCATCAAACACAGAAATACATTTCACAAACTCAATGCCGGCAACTCTGCCGTCTTTATGAATAATCTGCCTGGGGCCCCACGAAGGGTTTATGACAATGCCTTCGTCGATTGCTTCCCTGACTTCCTTCTCCCAGGCTAACATTTCGTCTCTTGGCTCCAGACAGAATAATTGAACATCTTCTGCTCCAACCCTCAAGGCGGTCCTGGCCACATCAATAGCCACGTTACCCCCTCCTATGACGACAACCTTACCCTCCACGGCAATCTTTCTATCCGTCTTGGCTTGAGACAAGAACTCGAGGCCATAGTGTAGACCGTCGAGACCTTCTTCTTCCCCGGGGACCCCGATACGCTTGCTGGCCTGAGCACCCGCAGCAATAAATACCGCGTCATAGCCTTCCCGCATCAGATCATTGACCGTATGATAAGCGTCAATAGGGGAGTCGTAACGAATCTCAACCCCGCAGCTTTCAATATAATCAACCTCCTCCTGAATCACTTCACGAGGTAGGCGAAATTCGGGAACGGTAATGCCAAGCATGCCTCCAGCCACAGGTTGAGCTTCAAAAACAGTCACCTTGTAACCTGATTTTGCCAGGAAATAGGCACAGGTCAAACCTGAGGGCCCGGCACCTACAACTGCTACTTTCTGCTCTCTCTTTACGGGAAAAGGCTCTTCTGCCCGGCCAATATGTTCAAAATACCAGTCCGAGGCAAATCGCTTCAATGACCTAATGGCCACAGGCTCATCAAGCTCCCCACGTCGGCATTTGAATTCGCAGGGATGGATGCAGATACGGCCGCACACAGCAGGAAAAGGGTTCCGCTCCCGGATAATATCCACCGCCTTTTCATACTTTCCGCTGGCAATGGCTGCTACATAATTGGGCACATCAATACCGGCTGGACATGCATGCTGGCAGGCGGAGATAACCATGGAATCACATGTGGCTCCGGCACATCGCTGCTCCAGTATATGGTCCTCATATTCCTTCAAAAAATAGGCGAGAGTGGCTAGAGCAGGCTTGGGAGCAGTTTGTCCCAGACCGCAAAGGGAGGACTTCATTATGGTTTCGCCTAACTCCTTAATGGTCTGAATGTCTTCGATCCTGCCTCTCCCCTGTGTAATCCGGGTCAGAATCTCCAGCAACTGGGTAGTCCCCAGGCGACAGGGAGCACATTTCCCGCAGGACTCGGATTGGGTAAAACTCAAGAAAAACCGTGCGATTTCCACCATACAGTTATTCTCGTCCATCACCACCATGCCGCCCGAACCCATGATGGCACCTATTCGCTGCAGGGTGTCGTAATCCACGGGAAGACTCAGATACTGCTCCGGCACACAACCGCCCGAGGGTCCACCCATCTGAACCGCCTTGAACTTCCTTCCCTTTGGGATACCGCCGCCTATATCGAAAACCACCTCTTTGATGGTCACACCCATGGGGACCTCCACCAGCCCCGTATTGTTCACCTTGCCTGCCAGGGAAAAGATCTTGGTCCCTTTGGTCTGCTCGGTACCCACCTGGGAATACCATTCGACGCCGTTTTTGATAATCAAAGGGACATTGGCCCAGGTCTCAACATTATTGATATTGGTGGGTTTTCCATCCAGACCCGCCTGCGCTGGAAAAGGCGGCCTGGCCCTCGGCATTCCCCTCTTCCCCTCAATGGAGGCCATAAGCGCGGTTTCCTCGCCACACACAAAGGCCCCTGCACCCATCTTCAGGTACACATCAAAATTAAAGCCGGTACCCAGGATATTCTCCCCCAGAAGACCCAGCTCCTTCATCTGTTCTATTGCAAGATTCAGGTGCTCCACAGCAATAGGATACTCTTCCCGAACGTAAATGTATCCGTATTCGGCTCCCATGGCATAGGCACCGATGAGCATTCCCTCGAGGACAGCGTGTGGATCACCTTCCAGCACAGCACGATCCATAAATGCCCCGGGATCCCCTTCGTCCGCATTGCAGATGATATACTTGGGTCGGCCCTCTGCCTGGTGGGCGAATTTCCATTTCAGGCCAGTAGAAAAGCCGGCACCACCCCTTCCCCGCAGTTTGGCCGTGGTTACCTTATCTATCACATCCTCCGGACCCATCCTGGAGAGGGCCCTGACAATGCCCTGATATCCACCGGCCGCAATATAGTGTTCAATCCTTGTTGGATCGATTGTCCCGCAGTTAGCCAAAACCCTTCTCACCTGTTTCTTGTAAAAGGGAATCTGACTGCGGTGAAAGATGGTCTTTCCTGTCTGGGGGTCCGTGTAAGCCAGGTGATCTATCAACCGATTTTGTTTAAGGGTAAGGGCCACGATCTCCGGCGCATCCTCAGGGCTTACCTCCTGATATTGAACCCCCAGAGGATCAATGGCTATCACCGGTGCTTTGGCACAAAACCCGTGACATCCGGTGGCACGCACTTCCACCTGATCGGACATGCCCTGTTTTTTGACCTCCTCGTCAAGAGCTGCCTTTACTTCAGAAGCGCCATAAGCTCGACAGCCTGTCATGCATACGTACACACGCGTTTTGCTCTCATCCTCTCGAGCAAGAACCTTATTGCGATACCACTCTAATTCTCCAATGGATAAGAGCTTCTCCATACTATTCGTCTTCTCCTTTATCCTTGCCATACTGATTCAGTACAGAGGTTACCTTTGGCGGAGAAAGTTTGCCGAAATAGGTCCTGTTCACCATCATGGTGGGGGCAAGAAAACAGGCCCCGAGACAGGCCACTGTCTCAAGGGTGAATTGATAATCGGGGGAGGTCTCATCTTCTTCAAGCCCCAGCTCTTTCTTCATCACCCTCAGGATGCTTTGACCCCCTTTGACATGGCAGGCCGTGCCGCGACACACCCTTACAACATACTTGCCTTTTGGCTTCAGGGATAACCCGGCATAAAAGGAGATGACCCCCTGGACCTCGCTCGGGAAGAGATCCAGGGCCCCGGCAATGGGCTCAATGGAATCCGGAGGGATATAACCGAACACTTCCTGGATTTCCTGCAACAATGGGATCAATGCCCAGGTTTCGCCGCGATGTTTATTGATAGTGGCCTCCATCAATCCCCAGTCTATTTCTTTTGGTTGCATCATCGAAGATTCCTTAATAATTTCAAATGCCAAAATCCGATTTCTCTCACAGAGCCCACAGAGATCACAGAGTTTTTAGGTTTTTTTTAATCATTTTACGCGTTTCAATGTAAGTTCTTAATAAACCCGGGATGTATT
>JAIWFS010000131.1:0-4277 GCA_048631505.1 archaeon
GCCGAAGGTTTCCTTTCCGAATCGAATACATAATTCACCCGATTCTTACGATACGCCAAGTCACTAACCGTGAACTGTGAACCGTGAACCTGATAACCTGAGCAGTTCATCTCTAATAGCGTTCTTGCATTCGATGACCAGAATACGAATCCCGTTGATGAACAATACTACTTCCTCTCGGGTTTCATAAGTGGCCGTCACGCCGGTAAACTGTTACCGCAAAAACTTAACTCCCTGCCCTATTCCCAAATAATAAATCATATTCATGGTAAGTCTTCAGAATTGCTTGACGTCTTTCTAAAAATCGGTTATAAGCTTGATATATTATGAATAAAGGAGGCAATATGAATAAGTCAGGTTTGATTGAGGCGTTGAGCAAGGATACAGGCCTGCCCTCAGGGAAGGCAGAGGAAGTTGTGAAAGTATTCTTTGATGAGATGGCAAATGCGCTTGTAAGTGGCGACAGAGTGGAAGTTCGTGGCCTCTGTTCGATGTTTGTCAAGCAATACGACGGATACACAGGCAGGAACCCTAAAACAGGTAAACTCACCGAGGTCAAGCCCAAGAAGTTGCCTTTCTTCAAATGCGGTAAGGAACTGAAAGAGAGGGTGGATATACAATAAATCAAAAACAGATGAGAAGGGGTAGAATGATGAAACAACTGAAAAAGGACATGCATGCTGTAGTAAGGGATCTCAAGAGATTAACTCAGAAGACAGAGAAAATTGCAAAGAAACTGGAAAAGCTTGAAAAACCCCAGGCACTGAAAAGGCCCAAGCCCAAAGCCAAAAAAAAGCCAGTGGTCAAAAAAGCAAAAGGGAAAAACCCGGGTAATACTGTCTTAGCCATCTTCAAAAGGAGGAAGAAAGGCATTGACGTAGCAACCTTAAAAAAGATGACAGGGCTAAAAGATAATAGTCTACGCAGCGTTATATTCAGGCTGAGGGAGAAAGGGGAAATCAAAAGCGAAGGCAACGGTCTTTATGTAAAAATATGATCTCTCAATCGTAAAGATCCACGCCCATCGAAGATCCCGCTATTCGGGGGAGGACGTGGACTTGGTCTGCCCACTTTCATTCCGTAAACCGAGTAAGCTGTCTATCATTGCGGCACTGTTGCGGGCTTCCAGTGCAGAGCCCTTCCAAACTGTCCGGCCGGATTCAAGAACACAGACCTGATCGGCCACATCAAGGGCCCGCTGAGTGCTTTGTTCTACTAAAACAATAGTCAGTCCCCCATGGTTCAACTCGGCGATGACTTCATAACAGATGTCTATGATCTTGGGCATCAAACCCAGTGAAAGCTCGTCCACGAGTAGCAGTTCCGGTTCAGACATCAGTGCCCTCCCAATGGCCAGCATCTGCTGTTCACCTCCGGAAAGAGAACCTGCACTCTGTCCGAGTCTCTCGGCAAGGCGAGGAAACATGTTCAGCACCCTGTCCATTCCGCTCCCCGTGTGATCTTTCGGGCGGCTGTATCCTCCGACAATGAGGTTCTCTTTAACTGTCAGGCTTGAAAACAGACGTCTGCCCTCGGGGACAATGGCAATACCGTTTTTGACCCGCTCCATCGGTGAAAGGTGAGTGATATCTTCTCCTTTATAGATCACACGCCCTTCGTGGACCCTGACATGCCCTGCTATACACATGATGGTGGAGGACTTGCCTGCGCCATTGGCTCCGAGTAAGGCAGTAATTCCGCGTTCTGTTACTTCAAGATCAAGCCCGTGTACTGCCTGCATTGGGCCATAACCGCAACTCAAGCCTTCAAGACGCAGCATCCTTCTTTTCCTTTCCCACGTAGGCAGTGCGAACCGCCTGATCCTGCATAACCTCTGCTGGATGCCCATCGGCAATCTTATAGCCGTTATCAAGCACGACAAGACGGTGGCTGACCCTAAGAATTTCACCGAGGTTATGCTCTATCATGAGCACGGTCATGCCCTCGCGGTTAATGCCGGCCACTGTATCGGCCAGACGAGCCGCTTCCACATGGTTTAGACCGGCAAGGGGTTCATCCAGAAGGAGAAGTTTTGGGTCCATGGCAAGCGCACGGGCAACCTCAAGGCGTTTTAAGACCCCCATTGGCTGACCCACCACACTCTTATCAGCAATATCTGCAATACCAACCGACTCCAGAAGACCCATGGCGCGGCGGCGTTCAGCAGAACGGCTAAAGGAGCTCATGGCCCATAAGGCGTTAGCGATACGACGGTGGCCGGCTGCAAGGGCAACGTTGTCCAGTATGGTCATAGAGTGAAAGGGCTTTACAATCTGGTGAGTCATGGCAAGTCCCAGCCGCGCTCGCCGGTATGTCGGGAGTCGGGCAATGTCCCTCCCGGACAACATGAACCTGGCTGATTGAGGTGTCACAGTACCGATTATTGCACGCAGCAAAGTGGTCTTGCCTGCACCGTTTGGGCCGATCAAACCCAGGAATTCGCCCTGTTCCACGCTAAAAGACACATCGCTTAAAGCACGAACCCCGCCGAAGTCAACCGTGACCTCACTGATTTGCATCAGGTCACTCATCCATCTCCCCCCTTTGACTGAATTGCATGGACAAGACTTCGAGCGGATCCGGCCAGCCCTTCAGGCGCGAATCGCATGACTGCAAAGAGTAATGCGCCGTATACGAACAGCTTATAATCGCTGATAAAACGAAAAAACTCCGGCATCAAAGTAAGGATTACGGTGGCAATTACTACACCGAAAACAGAGCCTACTCCGCCTACCGCAACCATGCAAAGCACAGTAATCGACGGAATGAAACCGAAGTCGTCCGGGACGATGAAACGGGCAAAATATGCGTATAGCCCGCCGGCCAATCCTGCCATGGCCGTTCCCATGGCAAAGGCTGCCAGCTTGTATGCGGTGACATCAACACTCAGTATGCTGGCCGTGTCTTCATCATCGGCCACCGCGTCAAAGGCAAAACCCATCCAGGAACGTTTAATAAGCAGGCTGAATGCCGTTACCAGGGCAGCCAGGAAAAGTACAAGCGCCAAAAACCCCAATTTACCCATCCCGTGGGATGGAATGGAGGATATACCAAGTTCACCGCCAAGGGCTTCCTGTTGGCGAACTACACCGACAAAAAGAAAACCCACGCCCATGGTCACAATTGCCAGAAAATCCTCACGTACCCGGAGGCTGGTCAAACCAACAATGACGCCCACAATCCCGGCCATGACGAGCCCCATTAAAAGCGACACTGGCAGTGATACGCCAGCCTTGGCCACCATGGCCGCGCAGTAGGCACCGATGCCATAAAAGGCAGCATGGCCCAGGCTGATCTGGCCGCAGAATCCGGTAATCATATTAAGCCCTACTGCCAGAATAATGTTTATACAGATCATGGTTGCCAGACTGATTTCATAAATGCCCATGAATTATCTCCTGGAGAACATCCCGTGTGGACGTAACATGAGAACGAAGATCATGAAGGCAAAAGCGATAGCATCGCGATCCAAAAAGTTGCCGATATAAATGGTACCGAAAGCCTCGATTATACCGAGGACAAGAGAGGCGACCAGGGTCCCGGCGACGTTTCCCAGACCTCCAAGGACAATTATGGCAAGCCCTTTATAGGCTGCGACACCGCCCATGGTCGGTTCTACCAGATTGCTTAAAATAGAGACGAAAATGCCCCCTACGGCTGCTAAGGCTGAACCAATGAAAAAATTGAGATAACGGACCTTGATGGTATCAATACCATAGGAAGTGGCGATCTCCGGATCATCCACTGTAGCACGCCAGGCCACTCCAGTTCGTGTATTTTGGGAGAGGTAAGCCAACACACCGAGAAGAACCACACTTACTACAACCATGGCCACTTCCGCCGTACGGAGGGGGATCCCAAACAGGTGGATCTGGGTCTGTAAGGGAGGATTGATATAGGTGAGTCCATAGGGACCGAATATCAGCCGGAAAATTTCCTCCATAGCAATGAAAATCCCGATGGAGGCGATCAGGGGAACATAGGGAGGGCGATCGAGAATGGGCTGGTAGCAGAACCTGTACATGAGCATACCCACTACCCCAACAGCGGCGGATGCCAGGGGTATGGCCAGGATCAGACTTCCCGTGGCGTTGGTGAGCAGGAGCCCCAGATATCCGCCCAAGGTGAACAGGCCTGCATGGGCAATATGAAGGATGCGCAAAAGACCGTAGACCAGGGTCAGTCCCACTGCGGTAATCGCATACATACTGCCGTAGATGAGACCTTGAATGAACAATTCGAGATAAAGCACGAAAGCCTTTCCCCTACAGTGGACT
>JAIWFS010000132.1:0-4253 GCA_048631505.1 archaeon
GAATGCAAAAAGTCCTGTTGGGAGGGAGGTCAGCACAATTTGAGCGGTTTCTCCATGATGTGACCTCCTGAATGAAGGTTTAAAGTGGAAGGAATAGCCTTAAATTATATACAAATTTGTTAAAAGATAATAATTAATATATAACTTAATTTATCTAACTTATACTAAAATAAAAAATACTTTGATGTCAAGGAAAATCAGGATAACTGATGACAGGACAGAACTGGAGGGCGTAACGTACCAGCATCTTGTGAAGTTTCTTAACCGGGAACGAGTCGGAAATTCTTTGTGCTTTTTCAAAATTGTCGATTCGAAAGAAAGCATTTTCTATTTGTTCGTAGCCGATATTTCTCTTGTCAAGTTGGCGTGATAGCCAATTGTGAGCATTGCAATAGAACTGGAGTTGGAACGGGGCCCAGGTTGGCACACGCAGATAGCAGAGGCCATACTCCTTGTCGATAAAATAGAAATAGTAATGGAGGCAGCGCCCCGAGTCATATTTGAAAAAAGTTTTGTGCGTTTTCTTGTCGTGCCACGGTTTGAAGGCAGTACATGTCTCCATGGCGGAAAAAATATGGACGAGTCCAGGGTGATCGCCACGTTCCGCGATGATTTCTTCAACCCGCTCTTCCTTCCGGAAGTTTCTTTTGAGGATGAACTCGATTTCGATTCCATTGTCACTGGCGATGGACCTGGTGCTTTCATTAATCACATCTCGCATGGGAGATGCCCAATGCTTAAAGTCAAAAATCCTGATATTGGATCTATAGAAGAAACTCGTGATAGCTCCCGGATAACAAATGTCAGGCAAAGTTCCTTGGATGATTATTCGGTCAAAACAAGACAGCTGGCCGAGGATATTATCTGAATGTCTGTCAATAAAACCTGTCATGATGAGAACCTCCATAAATGCTGGTTGTCCTCATGGTATTATAACCTGATGAAATTCATGTCAATCAAAGTGCTTGAAGTTTTACCCTTTATGGTTCCGGCTTGTCCGGGTTAGGGTTAATATAAGGAAAGATGCGAATACCCGAATTTTCCGTACATCGTCCGGTTACAGTGCTGATGCTCATTATGATAATAGTGGTACTGGGCACAATCTCCTTTGTCCGCCTACCCATCGAGCTCATGCCAGATCTCACTTATCCTGTGGCCGCCGTGATAACAAGCTATGAAGGGGTCGCATCTGAGGATATAGAGACGCTGGTCACCAAACCCATTGAGGCGGCGGTTAGCAGGGTAAAGAACGTCAAGACAGTTAGTTCCACCTCGCAGGAAGGGCTCTCGATAATTGTGGTGGAATTTGAATGGGGCACGAATATCGATTTTACCGCGCAAGATATGCGTGACAGCATCAGTGTCATCAGTGATTACCTGCCATCCGAGATCGACGACCCAATCGTCGTCAAGTTCGATCCGGCGATGATACCAGTCATCGCTTATGGTATCACAGGCAAAAGAGATCTACGGGACCTCCGCACCTTTGTCAAGGATGACATAAAAGACCGCATCGAAATGGTCGACGGCGTGGCAAGCGCGATGATCATGGGCGGCCGCGAGAGGGAGATACAAGTGCTGATCGACCGGGCCAAGCTGGAATCTTTGAAAATCTCAATCCAGCAGATAGTCACCAAGCTGCGGTACGAGAATCTGAATCTCTCCGGGGGGCACATCACGCGAGGCCACACAGAATACCTGCTACGTACCATCGGCGAGTTCGAGAACCTCAACCAGATCAGAAACACCGTTATAGCTGTCAGCAATGGCGCCCCCATCTATATCAGGGACATAGCAACTGTAAAGGACACCCACAAAGAAGTCAGGAGCGATGGACACGTCAACAGACAAAAGGGACTGATCCTTTCCGTCATTAAAGAATCCGGAGCCAACACCGCTGAAGTTGTTGACGCGGTGGAGAAACAGGTAGCAACTCTCCAGAACGAACTCCCGCCGGACATCAAGTTCTACATCGCACTTGATCAGGGAACGCTTACTAAAAAGATCGTTACCAGCACCGCACAGGATGCCCTTTGGGGCGGGCTCATAGCCGCCGTCCTGATATTACTGGTGCTTCGCAACTGGCGCCCCACGGTTACCATTGCCCTTTCGATTCCCCTGTCCATCCTGGCCACACTTGTTGTTGTCTATGCATCTGACTTCACTCTCAATACCATGACATTGAGCGGGATTGCCCTTGGTATCGGGATGCTGGTCAGCAATGCCATTATCGTGATCGAAAATATCTACAGGCATATGGAAGAAAATAAGAGCCGCTTTGACGCAGCCATAGAGGGAACGAGCGAGGTTGGAGGAGCCATAGCTGCTTCTACTTTCACTACGGTGGCCGTGTTTTTGCCAATGTTCTTTGCCACAGGGATTGCAGGAAAAATCTCACGGGGCCTGGCCCTTACTGTGGCAGTGTCCTTGTTCGCGTCGTTATTTGTTGCGCTTACTCTTGTACCGATGATGGCTTCAAAGATATTCAGGTTGAAGGCCAAGGGGGAAAAGGCCGACCTTGGGAAAAAGGGGGAACGGATCGCCTGGGGAATTTATGGCAGCCTCCTGCATTGGGCGCTTCGCCACCGCTGGAAAGTAACTTTAGTGTCCTTCGCGGTGTTTGGGGCAAGCCTTGCACTTCTGCCTTACGTGGGCACGGAGTTTATGCCTGCGATTGACACTGGCCTTGTGATCATCAAGGTTGAGATGCCGGTCGGGACAGAGCTTGACGAAACGCGCCATGTGGTCGAGCAGATAGAAAGCATAATGAGCTCTGAGGAGGGACTGGAAGTTGTCTGCTCGTTTACTGGTATATTAAGTGGAGCGAAAATGGAGGCCGCCTTTGGTATGAGCAATCTTGGAGTAAACGAGGCGCAGATCTTTGCGCATGCCAAGGACAAGAACAAGCGCAGCCGAACCACAATGGAGATAGAGAATAGTATCCGCAAGAAGCTGCCCGGGATAAAAGGTGCCAAAGTGGAATTTATGGACCTGGCCCGAATGATCACAAGCGCTGGTACAGGACAAATCCCCATTGAAGTGAAAATTTTCGGCAAGGACATTGAAAAACTTGCGCAGATAGCTAATGGCCTGGTTGCCGACTGCAAGGACATTGAAGGGCTGTATGACGTGGACACCACTCTCCGGCATGGCAAACCTGAACTCCATTTCAAAATCGATCGTGAAAAGGCCTCGCAGATGGGTCTTTCGCTGGCACAGGTTGCTTCTACGATTCGAGCATCTTTTGAGGGGCAGGTGGCAACACTCTACCGAACCGGCGGCGAGGAATATGACCTCAGGGTAAAGTATCGCGAGGTCGACAGGATGACCTTTGAAAACGTCGAGGACATCCTGGTGGCGGCTCCACTCGGCTCACAGCATCGCCTGTCAGATATAGCGGAAATATCAAAGGGAAAAGGTCCTGTTCGTCTTTTCCGCGAGAACCAGAAGCGCAAGGCCTCGGTGACCGCCAACTTCCGAGGGCGTGATTTAGGGAGCATCATCGTTGACATCCGATCCAGGGTGGCAAAGGTGGACTTTCCCCAGGGCTACTTCGTGGAATACGGCGGCGAGATCAAAAGGATGGGGGAGACCTTCTTCTCTCTCGGAGCGGCATTCATCCTTGCTATACTCCTGGTCTATATGGTGATGGCTGCGCAGTTTGAGTCCTTGATACACCCTTTCACGGTTATGTTTACTGTGCCACTCGGGCTGATCGGTGTGATCGGCATTTTACTCTTTACTGGTAATACATTCTCAATGCCATCTCTCCTGGGCATTATTATCCTGGCCGGGGTCGTGGTCAACAATGGCATTGTGCTTGTGGACTATGTCAACCAGCTCCGGTCACGCGGTTTGCCGAAGGACGAGGCAATCATAAAAGGCAGTATAACCAAGCTCCGCGCGATTCTTCTCACGGCCATCGTCGCTATTGTTGGGATGCTTCCGATGGCTATTTCCAAAGGGGTGGGGGCCGAGATGCGCGCCCCGATTGCCCTGTCGGTAATAGGCGGTATGGTGGTGTCTACATTTTTGATGCTGATTATAATTCCGACCCTCTACAGCATTTTTGACGACCTCAGTCATCACACAAAACAGAGGGCCAACAATATGCTAAACGGAAAGGACGGCTAAGCTCTAAATGGAAAAGAATTTAAGGCACTTGGCCTGTCCAACTTTTGTTCTTGACATCTATTTTTTTGTGATTAATTTGTACGAAAGAACGTTTTTAGTCTAAAACCATAATGATAAGA
>JAIWFS010000133.1:0-4211 GCA_048631505.1 archaeon
TACTGCAATCTCGTCAGCCAACTCAAATGCCCGCAGTTTTGTGTGATCACGCATGCTTTGTCCCTATTAGCCTTATACCTTCAGTCTATTCACCTGAATAGTTACCTATTTTTTAGACATTGACACCACCATTATTTCAAGATACATTTATTAAATATGCGATACAGGGAGGTGAACCTATGCCTTTAAGCTTAAGGATACCATCGAAAAAGGAAGAGATGATTAAAAACGCCGCAGTGAAAGCAAAAAAAACGAAATCGGCGTTTATTCTTGAGGCTGTGGATGAAAAGCTGGGTTTGGTGAAGAATCGTGAAAAGGTGACCCGCGGACTTGCAGGCTGGCTCTCTCATGCTGAAGCAGAGGAATTAAGAAAAGCTACCGAAGTCTTCAACCAGGTTATTGAGGGGGACTGGGATTGAAGCTTGTACTGGATACCAATATCTACAGCGACTATGCAGAGGGTCTGCCTGAAACAGTAAATTTTATGGCTATCCATGGCGAACAGATATATCTACCTTCTGTGGTTCTCGGAGAACTCAATTTTGGGTTCATGAAAGGGAGTCGGCAGCAATTTAACGAAAAAAAATTGTATGAGTTTATCAATCGCTTAAGAGTTGAAATTATTAATGTAGATGCAGATGTTGCCAGAAAATACGCCGTTATATTTTTGTCATTACAAAGAAAGGGAGCAAAAATACCGATTAATGATGTATGGATTGCGGCATCCTGTATGAAAGCCGGGGGGACGCTACTGACAAGGGATAAGCATTTCGAGGTGGTGGAACAGATAGAGACTGTCATGCTGGTCTAACTTGTCTCTGCATGAGGACAATGTGCCTTCATAATTAATCGGCAATGTTACTTCTTTTCGCAAATTCAAACTGTAAGCAGGCGCCACCTATCTACCTCGGGAAATATCCTTTACGGGTCCTAAGCCTGCCAGATGCCGTTTAGTGCTGACGAGAAACATGCTCACAACGCCCAGCCTTGTGCAACACAAAACGGCCGGGTTCCAGATTTTGCAAAACCCGGCCTTGATACGACGATGAGTCCTTGCGTGTTGTAGCATGGGGTTTAGCGTATGTTGCCTTGGCGGTTTCCCTTGCGCCCCTTATGGAAAGGCCCTCCAAACTGAAGCTCCATTAGATCCATTTTTCTCTTTTGTTCCGGCGTGAGTATCGACCTAAGATAGATCACTGATTTAATCCGGGCAGCGGTCATCTTGCCTCTCAGTTCACCAATCTGACTTGCTAATATCTCTACCCTGGATAGATCTGCTTCGTCCTTACCGGCCTCGCTCCTGAGATCAACCCGGAGGGTTTCTAGTTCCGCCCGCAGCTTGATCATCTGTTTCTGTTTTTTGATTCGTTCTTCTTTCAGTTTTTTGACCTGATCTTCGGTCAAATCGAGATTGGCCATTATTTGAGGGCCGGCCTTGATTACTTCAGGACCGCCTTGGCCATCGGGTCCAAACGCATCTGCATTCCCGGCTGAGAACACAAGCCCCACGACAAACAACATCACGATTACGGTCTTTGCATTTTTTCTCATTTTTGATCTCTCCTTTTTTGTGTCTATTTTCTTGAGGTATATCTAAATTAATAGCTTGGCTACTTCGGACGGTATTCCAAACTCCTCGTAGTCAGAGGCATCGTCTTCTGAATAGACCTCTGTGCTCCCAAAACCAAGGAGTTCGAGGTTCTCGGCATAGCCTGCCAGGACCTCCCGTTCAGTCATATGGATACGAGGGCCAAAAATCGCAGGCATATATAGGACCAGCATGATCACGACTGCTCCAACCAAGGCGGGCGCGATCCACCACCAGTACCTTGGAGCTGAAGGCTCGGGTTCCCTGGCGGCGTGGCGCAGGATACGCTGTACCAGGTCTTGAGGAGGATCGATGTCAGTGCCTTCACTTAAGGCCGTCATGGATCGGGTAAACTCCTCAGCAACCTGACGGCAGGCGGCACACTTCACCAGATGGGCATCGAGCGCCTCTTTCTTTCCAGGGGACAAAATGCCCAACTCCTGTTCGGCAAGACATTTTTCGACTTTACGGCATCTCATGCTTACTCACCTCCCAATGCCTGGTAGGCCCTATGAAAGGCCTTCAGACCTCTACTCATACGGGATTTCACTGTTCCTAGTGATATGCCTTGGATCTGAGCCATTTCCTGCAGGTTCAAATCCAACTCAAAGCGTAAGGCCAGGCCTTCCCTGTATTTGGGTTTCACCTTTTGAAGTGCCTGCTGTACACGCAAATTCCTTTCGCGCTTAAGCATCTCCGGTTCTGCCTGCGGTTCAATCGCAAGTTCTGGCGGCTCGTCGCCAGTCGGGATCTCACGTCGGCGGCGTAATTGATCACGGCCCAGGTTTGTAGCTACCCTAAAAAACCAGTTTTCAAAGGGCCGCTTAGGATCGTAACGCCCTCTTTGTTCAAATATCCGGAGAAAAGCATCTTGCGCAAAGTCGGCCGCTTCATCGGTCTGACCAAATAACCGTAGGCCCAGCCGGAATATTTTTTCCTGATAGTGCTCTATGATCATTCGGAAGGCCTCAATGTCACCTGCCTGGAACCGGACAAGTGTCTCAGGACCGATAGAGGACATATTTTTCTCCTTTCTCTATATATACGCATGAATGAGGGAAAAGGTTCCAACTTTTTTTGGGATCTTGTGTCTATGCAAGATGAAACGCGCGTTTACGAAGATATCCGCTTAACCAGAGTTGCCAACACCGGCCGTCTTGCTAATATTCCGTAACTGATCACGTGGTAACCGGAAAGGCCGACAAAGTGAAAGATAAAATGTAACTACCCAGGTTCAAAGTTCCACCGTGAACCTGACAACCTGAGTAGTTACGGATATAGCAGCCAGGTCGGCCGGGCCTTCTCGAAGTCTTTTAAGTCCCTGGCCCAGATAGACTGGATATCCATTGGGTCTGTTCCGGCATTCACGGCCTCTCTCACCCTCTTGTCTCCTATAATCAGATCCGCTGGAAGGCGCTTGAACTCGTATTCATAGGGAGGGTCTTTCCATGCAAAGTCCTTTGGATGCATCCTTTTGACTGCGGCTAAAATGGCAAGGGTCGTAATATATGGCCGGTATTCAAGTCTGTGCGTTACGTGGATCTGAAAGCCTCTGCACTGTTTTCCCGACCACTTGTGGAAAGTCGGTTCGAAAGACTGTTCTCTCAGGACAAAACCCGGCAGTTTCCACCTTTCCGCCTCTTTTCTCAGGGCGTCAGGGTCAAGAAAAGGAGCGCCGAATATCTCAAAGGGCCTGGTAGTACCCCTTCCCTCTGAGACATTTGTGCCTTCCCAGACGACCTGCCCCGGATATACCCTGGCTGTATCAAGGGTAGGCATATTTGGAGAAGGCCATATCCAGGGGAGACCTGTTGCAGCAAAATCCATCTCTCGTCTCCAGCCCTGCATCTTCACAACATGTAATTCAAGATCCAGGCCCTGCTCTTCCATGAAAAACCTGGCTATTTCTCCAATAGTCATGCCATGACGCATTGGAAGGGGGGCGAGCCCCACAAAGGATTGACAGTCCCGAGCCAGAAGATTGCCCTCTATCGACTCACCTCCCAGAGGATTGGGGCGATCCAGCACTGTTATACCCACACCTGCTTTGGCGCAGGCCTTCATGGCCAGGTAGAGAGTCCAGATGAATGTGTATACGCGGCAGCCTATGTCCTGAAGATCCACGATAAGGAGGTCTATCTCTGACAATTGCCCGGGAGAAGGCTCTCTGTCTTTTCCATAGAGACTGAAGACCGGGATATTAAGGGCCGGGTCATATGCATCAGGAGACTCCTTCATATTGTCCTGCTTTTCAGCATAAAGGCCGTGCTGAGGGCTAAAAAGGCACTTCAAATGGCCTGGCAACATGGAGAATATCAGGTCCTTGGAGTGTCTTAAGCGCGGATCAACCGAGGCCTGGTTACAAAGGAGCCCCAGCCTTCTCCCCCTGACCCATGACGGCGTATTTCCCAGAAAGGTCTCAAGACCTGTACGTACATTCATTCAAAGGCAACCTAATCCTTTATAGGTGTTCACGGAACGTTGAAATTAGAAATTAGAAATTAGAAATTTGGCCTTCATGCTAAGTCGTCAAGTAAAAATAACTTATAAATCTTACTTGTCCTTTTGCTTCTTTTCTGTGTTGCGTCAAGGCTTACATAACCCGTTATGCGCGTCTTAACGC
>JAIWFS010000134.1:0-4198 GCA_048631505.1 archaeon
TGTTCAGTCCTTGTTGCAAGGCCTTTTTGACATCTACCTCCTCGTCAGAGAACAGGCATAATCGAAGACGTCCCTCTGCAGTGAGGCGCAGGCGGTTACAACTTTCGCAGAAATGGTGACTTAAAGCGCCGATAAATCCCACACTTCCCGGGGCCTTATCCAGCACATATTCACTTGCCGGTCCGGCACTGTGCGATTTGGGCAATGGGCGCAGCTTTCCAAATGCGTCCTCTACCTGATTTCTGATCTTATCACAACTGACAAATCTGGCCGGATTCCAGAAAATATCATGGCCGACAGGCATGAACTCTATAAAACGAACCTGCACGGGATATTTCAAGCTCAGTCCTGCCAGGGCTGTTATTTCACTGTCATTTATGCCTTTCATGATCACTGAGTTGATTTTTATCGGGGAAAATCCTTTTTCCAGGGCCTTTTCTATGCCCCGCCACACCTGCTCAAATAGATCAAAGCCGGTAATATAGGCAAATCGTTCCGGATTCAGGGAATCAAGGCTGATGTTAATATGCCTGATACCTGCCTTGAATAGGCCATCTGCATACTCTTCCAGCAGGACACCATTTGTGGTGATACAGATTTCTTCAAGCCCGTCAATCTCAGTCAGTCTTTCCACAAGGCTTATTAAGTCCCGCCGGACCAATGGTTCGCCACCTGTAAGGCGCACTTTTGTGACACCAATGGCCGCGAGAGTGCGGCAAATTTTAAGAATTTCTTCATAGGTGAGGATTGAATCATGAGGCAACCAGGAGAAGTTAATCTGAGGCATGCAGTACTGACATCGAAGATTACATCTGTCTGTTACTGAGAGCCTGAGATAGGTCAACTGCCTGCCGTATCGGTCAACCAGGGTGTTTTTTTCTTTTTTCACCGGATCAGCTAGGCCTTTTTTCTTTTGATCTTGGCCCCTACTGCTGCAAGCTTCTGTTCCAGGTGTTCATACCCGCGATCAAGGTGGTAAACTCTGGATATTGTTGTAGTCCCCTTGGCTGCAAGTCCGGCCAGCACCAGAGAGGCGCTGGCCCTGAGATCAGTGGCCATTACAGGGGCACTGTTTAATCCCCTTACACCTTTGATGATGGCGCTCCTGCCTTCAACCTTTATATCAGCTCCAAGCCGTCTTAACTCGGCAACGTGCATAAAACGGTTTTCAAATATGGTTTCAGTGATCACACTGAGGCCACCGGCCAGGGCCATCAGCACCATGATCTGGGCCTGCAGATCAGTCGGGAAACCGGGATATGGCAGAGTCGTAACATCCACACTATGCAGAGCGCCTTTTTTCCTGACGGAAATTCCGGCATTATCTCTTTCAATCTGAAGCCCGGTGCTCCTGAGTTTGGATATGACCGCCTCCAGATGATCTGCTAAAATGTTTTCAATTATCAGCTCTCCGCCGGCTGCCCCCACAGCCATCATGTACGTGCCGGCCTCTATGCGATCCGGGATTATTTTCCAGTCAACAGGTCTTAGTTTCTTGACGCCTTCTATCTTGATGGTATTTGAACCAAGGCCTTTGATTTTTGCCCCCATTTGGTTGAGCATCTGCCCCAGGGCAATCACCTCCGGTTCCCTTGCAGCATTTCCCAGTACGGTTGTCCCCTTGGCAAGAACCGCTGCCATCATCAGGTTTTCCGTACCTGTCACAGATGGCGTGTCAAAGTAGATATGCGCTCCATTCAGTCTCCCGGCCTTTGCCTCTATATAGCCCTCTTTGAGCCGGAGCTTGGCCCCCATGAGCTCAAGGCCCTTTAAGTGAAGATTTATGGGACGGGCACCGATGGCACAGCCCCCGGGAAGGGAGACACGGGCCTTTCCAATGCGGGACATAAGAGGTCCCAGCACCAGAATTGAAGCCCGCATCTTGCGCACCAGGTCGTAGGGGGCCTCGTGGTCAGAGAGTCCTGAGGAGTCTATGTTTAAGACGTCAGAGTCATTATCTGCGCTGTAATCTACCGTAACGCCCAAGTCAGTCAGGAGATCAGTGAAGGTCCTTATGTCAACCAGCCTGGGGATATTTTGCAGCCTGAAGGTGCCGCCGGTGAGGAGCGTTGCCGCAAGAATGGGCAGGGCCGCGTTTTTGGCCCCGCTAATCCTGATGGTCCCCTTGAGCGGGTGCCTGCCTTCAATGACCAGTTGATCCATGAGAAAACCAATTAAGGTAGAAGGTAGAAGGCTGAAGGCTGAAGTATGTTAGCCCTATCACCTTCACCTTCTACCTTCCACCTTCAGCCTTCTACCTATCTAGGCGCTTTTCCCTTGTGCCATAAATACACTACAGGGCTGGCTACGAATACTGAGGAATAGGTCCCAACCAGCACTCCCAATAGCAGAGTAAAGGCAAAGTCATGTATTACCACACCACCAAAGAAAAAGATGCAAAAGACCACCATCATCGTGGTCATAGACGTAATAATTGTCCTGCTCAGCATCTCGTTGATGCTTCGATTTATGATCTCAGCAAAAGGCAATTTCTTGTAACGTTTGATATTTTCTCTGATTCTATCAAAGACTACTACTGTATCAGTGAGGGAGTAGCCACCAAGTGTCAGAAGGGCGGTTATTGTCAGGAGAGTTATTTCCTTGTTCAGGATAAATAAAATGCCAAGTACTACCAGCACGTCATGCAAGGTGGCAGCAGTAGCTGCTATTCCAAAGCTCAAATTGAACCTGAAGGCCAGGTAACAGATTATGCCCGCAAATGATATGCATATTGCTATCAGTGCCTTACGCCTCAGCTCCTTGCTCACGGTTGAACCGATCTCGGCCTTGCTTTCTATTACAAAGCGGGTCTCAGGAAGGCTTTCTTTCAAGCTGTTGGTTATACTGGTCTCTATGTCTCCCACAGTAGCCACTGATTTCTTGACGCGTACGATTACGACGTGTTCCCCTGGCACTTCCTGAAGGGAGTAACCCTCGATACCTGTTTTTGTCAGGGCCTTTCTCACATTGTCCAGGGTAAAGGGCTTGTCCGCGCGGTACTGGACCATGGTCCCACCGGAAAAGTCTACGCCGAGGTTGGCTGCCCCCCTTACGACCTGTATGAAGCCTGCGAGACCTATAGTTACCAGGATCACTGACAGTGCGAAGGCGAAATTCCTGCGTCCTATGAAGTCCAGGCTGGTTTTCTTGATTAACTGGAGGAACCTCAGGTTAGTCAGGGCATGCTTGGCCAGCAGCCCGTCATATACCATCCTGGTTCCAAAGATGGCAGTAAAGAGGTTGATGACAATACCGGCGGACAGGGTGACGGCAAAGCCCTTGATTGGGCCGGTTCCAAAGAGGAACAGGGCTACGGCGGTTATAAGAGTGGTAACATGGGCGTCTACGATGGTCCAGAAGGCCTTGTCATAACCCCCGTCAATAAATGCCTTAAGGGGCTTTCCAAGGGCCCTTTCCTCCCGCATGCGCTCAAAGATCAGCACGTTGGAGTCAACCCCCATACCAATGATGAGTATGATGCCGGCTATGCCGGGAAGGGTCAGTGTGGCCTGGAAAAGCGCCAGAACAGCCATAAGAAAGAGCAGGTTCAGGACCATGGCTATGTTCGCTATGAAACCTGAAAACGTGTAATATATGACCATAAAGACAACTACAAGGGCCGCTCCGAGCAGACCCGAATACAGGCCGTGCTGTATGGAATCACGGCCAAGAGACGGACCTACCGTGACGTTTTGAATAATGCTGATCGGCGCGGGCAGGGCCCCGGCTCTCAGCACAATGGCAAGGTCGGATGCCTCTTCAGTAGTAAATGAGCCGGTGATCTGGGCATGCCCTCCTCCTATACGTTCCCTTATTACCGGTGCAGAGCGGGCCACTCCGTCCAGGACAATGGCAAGACGCTTGCCCACATTGTCACCGGTGATTTTCTCAAAGAGTCCTGCACCCCGATCTGTAAATTCAAGGGCAACATAGGGCTCGTTGTAATTACCGCCGATCCGGACGTGGGCAGTCTTTACAGTATCCCCAGTCATAAGCGTTTTGTCCTTGAGAAGAATCGGCGTCTTCCGGGGTTTGCCGGTGCGATCATCGACCTCCTTAAGGAAGTAGATGGAATCGTCCCTGGGTATCTGGCCCTTCAGGACCGAGTTAAGGGCCTTAATGTTATAGCCGGCTGGAAGGCGGCCGCTATCTATGGCCTGGCGGATAAGCCTTCCAAGATCTACTCCGGCCTCGCCAT
>JAIWFS010000135.1:0-4175 GCA_048631505.1 archaeon
CTCTGTGTGTGACGATAACCTCCTCATCAGCCCCTGTAAATAGTTCTTTTAGATGCTCTACAATGGCAACACTCCTGTGTCGACCTCCTGTGCATCCTACGGCAATCACAAGATAAGATTTACCTTCATTTCTGTATTCCGGGACAAGGAATTTCAAAAGGCCTTCGGCGTGTTTAAGAAATTCAATAGTGTCTTTTTTTTCCAAGACATAGGTTCGGACTTCATGGTCGCAGCCGCTTAAAGGGCGCAGCTCCGGCTCGAAGTAGGGATTTTGCAAAAACCTGACATCCAGGACCAGGTTGGCATCGGCAGGGACCCCGTACTTAAAGCCGAATGACAGTATGTGTATCACGAGTTGATCCAGACGCTTTCTAGGGGAGTAAAGCCTGACAATACCCTGCCTTAGCTGATGAACATTGAAATCTGAGGTATCAAATAATTTGTCGGCACATTCCCTTAGCCCCATCAGATGTTCCCTCTCAACATGTATTCCTTCAAGGACATTGCCCCTGGGCTTCAAGGGATGCCGGCGGCGGGTTTGGCTGAATCTCCGTACTAATACCTCATCCTTTGCATCGAGAAACAGGATTTCGAGGTGAAATCCTTCTTCTTTAATCTGTGTAAAGATAGACTGGTATTGATCGAGGAAACTCTTTTCTCGCACATCCATCACAAGGGCTACACGGGTGGGCATTGTGGAAACATTTTCAGTAAGGGAGAGAAACTCCGGCAAGAGGGCTATCGGAAGATTGTCCACACAGTAATAGCCCATGTCTTCAAAGGCTTTGAGTACAGTACTCTTACCGGATCCGGACATGCCGGTTATGACTACCGTTTGAACCAGTTTGACCGGATCATCAGGTGCTGAAATTACCCCAGGCTCATCTTTTTGAAACGGGGCTTGTAGGGATTTGTCAGTCACTTCTCGTTCTTTGTGTAAAACGCTGTGGGTCTTAGACCTGACCGTCTATTTCTTCTATTACTTTTTGAATGGAACGTGCATCCGGCGCTTCCATAATTCGCTGGTGCACTTCCTGGGTCTTTAACACCCTTGAAACCTGGGCTAATAGTTTGAGATACGGGGTTGCCGAGTTGTCAGGTGCAAGCAAAAGAAACAATATGTGAACCGGACGGTTATCCATTGCATCAAAAGGGATACCCCCTGGGCTCCGGCCGACTAATATGAGCATATGGCCCAGTTCGGGGAGTTTCCCGTGTGGAATTGCCACTCCACCCCCAATACCTGTACTGCCCAGTTGTTCACGCTCATTGAGGACAGATAATACAGCATCCTGGTCCAAGGCGGGCTCTATTTCTGCTACCCTTTTAGCCAGGCCGGCCAGTGCCTCTTCTTTGGATTTGGTATTAAGATCGGGGATGATACATCTGTTGCAAAGAAAATCGAGTATCTTCACAGTCATTATGGTTCGACTAACCCCAAGGTCCCATCCATGCGCCAGTAAAGGACGTTTATTGCGTTGGTCTCAGCATTGGTGAACATCATGAAGTTTTGATTAAGTGACTGGAACTGAGCCGCTGCTTCCTCAACAGCCATGGGTTTGGCATCCATTTTTTTTGTGGTGATTATACCCAAGTCCTCTTTTCCTGTTTCAGGAGACGGTGAGATGTCTGAAAGGGCCGGCTCGGGCATCGAGCCGGATCCTCTCTTGCTGCGAATTTTTTCTTTATATCGCCTTAACTGCTTATAGATTTTGTCAGATACCAGATCTATAGCCGCCCGCATTTCATTCTGTTCTTCCTTGGCTGCTGCCCTTATGCCATCTCCTGAAAGCACAACCTCTGCTGTCTGCCTGAATTTCTCCACTGACAAAACGACATTTACATCCATGGGACCATCGGCATATTTCTTGAGTTTTTGGAGTCTGTTTTCAGCGTATTCGCGCAGTGCATCCGAAGGATCTAGGCGCCTAAATGTCACATTGATTTGCATATAATACCTCCAAATGGGGATTTAGCTAATCGCTAAGTTTCTTTTAAATTACAATTTATTGCCGGTCGCTTACGGCGACTGGAGGGCAGAATACCCATCAAATCTCTGTACTTTGCCACAGTTCGTCTTGCAATACGTATATGATCCTTGGCCACTATTTCCACAATCTGCTTATCACTGTATGGTTGAGTTGGATCCTCTGCCTGGATCATCTGACGAATCTGTTCTTTTACGCTATAAGATGCCACATCAGAGCCGTCATCCCGGCTTAGACTCGCGCTGAAAAAGAACTTGAGCTCAAAAATACCCTGTGGTGTGTGGACATATTTATTTGTGGTTACTCTGCTTATGGTGGATTCGTGCATCTCGATGTCATCTGCCACGGTTCTGAGTATTAAGGGCTTGAGATAGGCTATCCCTTTGTCCAGGAATTCCCTCTGGAACTTTACAATACTCTTTGTGACTCTGTAGATAGTCTTTTGCCGCTGTTGGATGCTGCGAATCAGCCACAGGGCTGACTTGAGTTTGCCCTGGATGAAGTCCTTGGCAGAGGGAGAAGCAATTCCGTTTTTAATGGCATCGCGATAAAAAGAGCTTATTCTCAGTCTCGGTATGCCTTCGTCATTCAAGGTAACTACATACTCATCATCTACTTTATAAACATAAATGTCAGGAACGATGTATTGGATCGCCTCACTGCTGAATGGTCGCCCGGGACAAGGTTCCAGGTTGGTTATTATCTCAATTGCCTGGGCTATTTCCTCCAATGACTGCCCGGTAGCTTTGGCCATAGCTTGATAATTGTGTCGTTCAATATGGTTAAGGTGCTCACTTACCAGTTCACAGACCAGCGGGTCATTGATACCCAGATGATCCATCTGGACCAATAAGCATTCTTTAAGATCCCGGGCTGCCACACCAACAGGGTCGAAAAGCTGGATTTTTTTTAGCACATCCTCTACTTGTTGCGGAGCACATTCCACTTCTTCAGCTATCTCCTCAATTGTAGTCTTGAGATAGCCATTTCGGTCAAGATTGCCGATAATAAGACAGGCATTTTTACGTTCTACGTCGTTGAAGTGTGACATCTGAAGTTGCCACGTCAGATGTTCTTTCAGGCCCGTGGTGCGAGTGAAGAGATTTTCATAGTTTGGGGTTTCCTTTTTTTCAAAGGAATATGCAGGAAGTGAGGACCTGTTGTCTTCATCCCAGAAATCTTTCCAGTTTATGTCTTGAATTGCATTGTCTTCCCAGGGAATTTTTTCAAGTTCAGAGGAAGCCAGAGTCGGAGGTTGGGTCTCGTACGAGTCGGGTTCTTCTTGTAGAGAGTTGCTGCGATCCGTATCATTTGAGGATGGAACAGCTTCCGATTCAGATTCCTCCAGAATTGGATTAATTTCTAATTCCTGGTCAATCGTTTCGATTAGTTCAACTTGGGAGAGTTGAAGCAGTTTAATAGCTTGCTGCAACTGGGGAGTCATTACCAGCTGCTGTGTCAGCTTAAGTTGTTGGCGAAGTTCTAAGGCCATAGAAAATTAGAGAAGCCGTAACTGGCTTACAGTTTAAAGTTTTCTCCCAAATATATTCTCCGTGCCAGATCGCTTGAGGCGATGTGTTCCGGAGTACCCTCTTCGTTAATAACTCCTAAATTAACAATATAGGCCCGATCACATACAGTCAAGGTTTCGCGGACGTTGTGGTCTGAAATGAAGACTCCTATTCCCCTGGCCTTCAGGTCCTGTATTATCTTTTGCAGGTCGGAGACAGCTAGGGGATCAACACCTGCAAAGGGTTCGTCAAGCAGAATAAACGAGGGGTCGGTAGCAAGTGCCCGCATAACTTCCACACGTCTCCGCTCCCCCCCTGAAAGCGACTGTGCCTGTTGATCCGCGAGGGCGGAGAGTCCCATGTCATCTAAGAGCTCAAGGGTCTTGCTCTCTATTTCCTGGCGGGAGAGCCCCCTTGTTTCCAGTACAAGGCGGATGTTATCTGCAACTGACAGCTTCCTGAATACCGAGGGCTCCTGAGGTAGATAGGTTATGCCTTTACGAGCCCGTTTGTGCATAGGCAAATTGGTTACATCTTCCCCATCAAACGAAACTTTCCCTTCGTCAGGTCTGATGAGACCGGCGATCATATAGAATATAGTGGTCTTGCCGGCACCATTTGGGCCCAACAGACCTACTATGCTATGGTCTGATAACTCAAGGCTTACGCCATTGAC
>JAIWFS010000136.1:0-4159 GCA_048631505.1 archaeon
GGGACAGGCCGCCCAGCAGGGTCCCTACAGCCATACCCATTATGGCTGGTTGTCCCCACAATGGAAACAGCATGGCAAGTCCTACGCCGACAACTATGGATGTCATGTTGAAACAACTGGATGCAAGGGACGGGATAAAGAAATAACCTTTTGTGTTCAATATCCCCATAAGGACGGATGAAAGGGAAACCAATAGCAAGAAGGGAAACATTATGATTGTCAGCCGCTGGGTGAGTTCCACCTTGCCGGCGACTTTGGCAAAATCCGGGGCGAGCAGCATTACCAGTTCATTTGAAAAGATCATGCCGAGAATAACGGTCAGAGAAACCACTACAGTGAGTACTGCCAGGACGTTGTTTACAAGGCGCCAGGTCTCTTCTTTTGAGCGTTTTTGATCATATTCGGTAAAGACTGTAATAAATGCTGCACTGAGGGCACCCTCTGCAAAAAGGTCCCTTAAAAGATTGGGTATCCGGAAGGCCACAACAAAGGCGTCCATTGCAGTACCTGCACCAAAGAGGCCTGCAAGCACCTGCTCCCTCACAAGGCCCAATATGCGGGAAAAGAATACGGCAATACTCACCGATCCTGCCGACCGGGCAAGATGGGCGGCCTTGCCATCATGGTTGGACGTGTGTTGCGTGCTCAAGGTTACCTGCTAAGTTAATAAGCTGATAAGCTCAACAGCTCAATGGCTTAACAGCTCAACATCTCGCCCGAAGGGCGCTAAGTTCAGGGGCTGGAAGCAAGGACCAGATCACCTTTTTTTACTCCAAGGTGCCTTGCCACCACATCACATTTAGCCTTCAGGAAGAAAAAGATAGGGGCGTCCGATTCTGACAGGGTCTCGTAATTCCCCTGACCTTTACTGATGATGACAGGGGCTTTTTTGAACAGCTCACGGAATTCCGGAGTACACTGGTCCAAAACAGTACCAGGAGCAGCACATCCGGATGAAATGATGGTTGCTGTTTTGTCAAGGCCTGCTTCCAGGGCGTCTTCTCTGGTAGCATCGTTAATTATCGGTTTTTCTCTGACCACATAAGTGACCGTATGTGCCAGGGTCTCTATCAGCAGGCGGTCAAAGACCGTTTCCCCTGTGTTGTCACCCAGATAGAGAATCCAGTCCGCCCGGGTTATTGCCTTTTTAAATTCCTCTTCATCCCATCGGCCAAAAGACTGGTCCATTATTTTTTGAATCTCTGATTCCAGGTCATAACTTGATGATATCCCGAAATCAATGACATTTCCTATTGTGGCAAGCTGCATAGCAAGTCCCAAAGGGTCTTCAGATTCCGAGACGTTCTTTTTCAACTGAGGATAAAGGGCAAGCGCCTTCTCAGTCCCTTGCTTTTTCACTGTTTTAAAAGGGTCTGTTTCGCCTGTATAGCTGTTTATAAGATCATATACCATTACTGCTGTCTTGGGTGGCGGATCATCCAGCTTAATATTTTTGATTTTTTCTCCCAGATCTATCAGCAGTTTGCGGATTTTCTCGTCGGAAAGGCCCACCAGACGCCCGGTTCTCAAGGCCTGGATCATGAAACAGGGAATGCAATCCAAAAATGTGCGCATAATTTTTCCTTAGCCGTGAGCGGCTTGAAATTAGAAATTAGAAATTAGAAATTAGAGATTGGGAAAAACACAAAAATGTAGATGCGTTACCAAATTTCCAATTTCCAATTTCAGCGTTCCGTGAACGCTTAAGTTTTTTCTTTAAGACGCTTGCGTTCTATGTCTTTTTAATCCATCTCCAGCGAATCCCGCCCGGGGTGTCCATTACCTCCACTCCAAGATCCAGGAGTCGCTGCCGGATATCATCTGCCTTGTCCCAGTCACTTGAGGCCCTGGCTTCCTCCCTCTGGGAGACCAGGTCCTGGATTTCCCTTGACAGCTCAGGATCAGGGATAGAAATATCCAGGCACCCAAGGACCTTGTCCACATCCTGCAGGGTATCCATGACATTTTTGGCATCCATGGGCGAAAGCTTTTGGGCGGAAATGAGCGAGTTTACATGCCTGATCAATCTGAAAATCGCTCCCAGGGCCTTTGAAATGTTAAGGTCATCATTAACAGCATGGTTAAAGTCGTTTTTCATGGCCTCCAGGGCTTTTTTAATATCCGGTCCCGGTTCTCCGGCAGGGTCTTTACCAATAGTAAGGGCCTGGATCTCAGAGACAAAGTAGTCAAACCGCTTCAATGCCTTTGCTGATTCTTCCAGATGGTCGTAAGAGAAATGAAGGGGCTTTCTGTAGTGTGTCCTGAGCAGGAAAAATCTCACATGCCTGCCGGTAAACCCCTTTTTATTTAAATCCCGCAGGGTGACAACATTGCCTGCTGAGCGCGACATCTTCTTTCCGTCAACCAGAATAAGCTCGCTGTGAATCCAGGTCCGGGCAAGTGGCTGGCTCGTAAGGGCCATTGCAATGGCAATCTCGTTTTCATGATGGGGGAAAATGAGGTCGCAGCCGCTTGTATGGATATCGAAAAATTCTCCCAGATAGTGCATTGACATGGCAGCACACTCTATGTGCCAGCCCGGCCTGACCTGCCCCCATTTTGTCTCAAACCCTATTCCCCTTTTGAGCTCATCCAGGGTCACCCGCTTGAAGAGGGTGAAGTCAACAGGGCTGTCCTTCTCGTAGTCGTCAAGATCCACTGTCCTTCCAATGTCAATGCTGGAAAGATCCACCCTGGAAAGCCTTCCATATGATGGTAGTTTTGAGATGTCAAAATATACAGAACCGTGTTTGACATATGCATAGCCCGCATCTATGAGTCGCTCGGTCAGTTGAATCATTGCCTCAACATGGGCGCTTGCCCTGGGATAGCAGGCAGCAGGCCTGATATTCAGGGATGACACATCCTCCATAAATGCCTGGGTATAACGGTCTGTGAGTTCCTTGAGACTTATCCCTTGGGACAGGGCGGCCTGGATCGTCTTGTCATCCAGGTCGGTAATATTCATCACGTGGGTGACCTCATAACCCTGGTATTCAAGTGCTCGTTTCAAAAGATCCGCAACCACCAGCCTTCTGCAGAGTCCCATGTGGGCGAATTCATGGACCGTGGGTCCGCAGGAGTAGATCCCTGCCTTTCCCGGGTTTAAGGGCTCAAAGATCTCCTTTCTCCGGGTAAGGGTGTTAATGAGCTTCAGGGCTTTGGCCTGATCAGCCTCCTCAACCTGTGGAACTGAAAAAATGTCTGTGCTCAGGTAACGGTCGCCTCCATCGGGAAAAATCACGACCACAAGGCCCTGTTCCAGTTTCACAGCCTCTGAAAGTGCCACAGCCATAGCAGCCCCTGAACTCATCCCGACAAAAAGCCCTTCCTCGCGCGCAAGCCTTTTGGTCAGCTCAAAGGCCTCATCTTCGTGAACATTGACAATGTCATCCGGCAGGCGCTTGTCAAAGATCCCGGGCCGGTAGGATTCCTTCATATTCTTAAGTCCCTGGATGCCGTGACCAAAATATGGCTCCACTCCGACTATCCGGACCTTTGGATTGAGCTCTCGAAAGCGTTGCGTAACTCCCATCACAGTGCCGGTGGTCCCCATGGCGGCGACTACTACATCTACCTTGCCTTCGGTCTGTTTCCAGATCTCCGGGGCAGTACCATGATAGTGCGCCAGAGAATTGTCAGGGTTGTTGTACTGGTCTGTGCAGAAGTAGCGGTCAGGGTTTTCAAGTGCCAGCTTGTATACAGCCTCTATGGCACCATCAGTCCCCAGGCGGGCAGGAGTCAGGAGGATCTCGGCACCGTAGGCCCGCATGATTTGACGACGCTCGATACTGGCTGCCTCGCTCATGGCGATAAGACAGCGATAACCCTTTACAGCCGATACCATCGAAAGACCAATGCCTGTATTACCGCTGCTTGCCTCAAGGATTATTCTGTCCTTTGTGAGTTCTCCCCGTTCTTCTGCCCCTTCAATCATGGAAAGAGCTATACGATCTTTAATAGAGCCTCCTGGATTAAAGCTCTCCATCTTTGCCAGGATAGTGACTTTCTTGCCGGGATCGAGACGGCGAATAGGGATAAGCGGAGTATTACCAATTGTGTCCAGGATGTTTTTAACAGGCTTTCTCATTTGTCTCCGAATCGAATCCTTCAGCAATTGTAACTATTCAGGTTGAAGGTTGAAGGCTGAAGGATTTCA
>JAIWFS010000137.1:0-4133 GCA_048631505.1 archaeon
GTCCAATTTTCAGGCAAACGATATGGATTCTAATAATAACAACCACTTAACTACTCAACCATTCAACCATTTAACGAGGCCTGCACTATGGGTTATGTCAGCGGAATAGGCTCAATACCGGCACGGCGAATTGCAGCACGGGCAAGAAGGAGCAGGGAATCGAAGTAGGGTACAGACAGATGTTCCTGGCTCAATGCCAGGGGAATCTCAGTACAGCCTGCAATGATTCCCTGGACCTTATGTGTCTCATGTGTGATGAGGTTTTTGGCCACAGAGGTCAGATCGGCTGTGATGTCCGCTCGTGAGCGGGTCGACTGGGCATTTTTAATGTCATAAATGGCGGCCATGATTCGGGCCTGGGCTTCGTCGTCAGGGACGACTGTCTCGATCCCACTATCAGCCAGACGTTTCTGAAAAAGCCTTCCACTGACTGTACCAGAGGTTGCCATAAGGCCGATTTTTTTAAGGTTGGGATGGTCCTGCTCAATTGTCTCGGCAACGGCATCGAAGATAGACAGGATAGGCAGGTTGATCTGTGATTGTACCTCTTTTAGAAAAAAGTGGGCTGAGACACAGGGAATGATGATAAAGTCGGCCCCGGCCTGTTCAAGAATTCGACCCCCCTGAACCATGATGTCTGTGGGCAATTCCCCTTCGCCGATTATAGCCGCGGTCCGGTCCGGAACCTTAGGGTTGGAGTCGATGACCACTCTAAGATGGTCCTGGTCATTTTGGGCCGGGGTGTTCTTAATAATTTTGCCGAAACAGTCCAGGGTTGCTTCCGGTCCCATGCCGCCTAAAATGCCAATCACTTTCTCGCTCATTACTAAATCCTCTGGTTGACCTATTTTTTTGCTCTAAAATATTTCAACCAGCAAGATGCCCCAAACGGCATTTTTATCCGTGTTATTCGAGAATCTGGCTCAGAAACTCTTTGAGCCTGTCGCTTTTAGGTTTTGTGAAGAATTCCTGATAGGTTCCTCGTTCAATAATCTTGCCAAAATCCATGAAGATAATCTCGTCAGCAACCTCCCGGGCGAAGCCCATCTCATGGGTGACGCAAAGCATGGTCATACCTTCCTTAGCGAGGGCAACCATGACGTCGAGGACCTCTTTGATCATCTCCGGATCCAATGCAGATGTCGGTTCGTCGAACATCATGTACTTGGGTTCCATGGCCAGGGATCGAGCGATTGCCACTCGCTGTTGTTGGCCGCCGGAAAGGTTAGCCGGATAACTTTGAGCTTTTTCAGGAATACCGACCCGCTCTAACAACGCCATTGCCTTTTCCTCAGCCTCTTTTTTACTCAACTTGCGCACTTTTTTGGGTGCCAGACTGACATTTTGCAGGGCCGTCATGTGCGGGTATAGCTCGAATCGCTGGAAGACCATGCCGATATTTTCCCGCAGCTTATACAGGTTTGTCTTTGGGTTATTCAGCGAGATATCATCGACAATGATTTCACCTTCCTGGTAAGGTTCCAGGCCGTTGATACAGCGAAGCAGGGTGCTCTTGCCGGAACCGCTAGGGCCACAGATAACCACGGTCTGACCACTTTCAATGGTCTCGTTAATGTCGGTCAAAACGTGGAAGTCGTCAAACCACTTGTTCATATTCTTGATTTCGATCATTGGACGTTGACCTTTCTGAATTTTTCTTCATAATGCCGGCTGATACGTGATCCGATGTAGCAAATAATCAAAAAGACGATGGCCACGAACCCGAACAACTCAATGGACCGGATCTCCATATTGTCTACGATGGAGGCCCGCCGAACGAATTCCGGCAACCCGATAACAAAAGCAAGGCTGGTATCTTGAAATGTAACGATAGTCTGGGTGATCAGACTGGGCAGCATCCGCTGAAAGGCAACGGGAACAGTGATGTAGCGTGCCGTCTGAGCGTATGTCATGCCGGTCGAGTATGAGGCATTGACCATATCCTTGCTAATCGTCTGGTACCCGGCTCGAAAAATTTCGCCAAAATAGGTCGCCTCAAATACGATAAATGAAATAACCGCCGATGGAAAAGGGTCAATGGATCGCCCGACGAAGAGCGGCATGACGAAATAGACCCAGAATATAACTAAGATGAGCGGGATGTTTCGCAAAAAATTCACATAAAAGGTAATTGGATAGTAAATCCATTTATTCTTGGAAATTCTGGCCAAGCCCACCAGTATACCCAGGAAAATGCCGCCGGACACGGCAAAAGCAGCCAGTTTGAAGGTGACCAACAGCCCACCCAGAAGAAAGGGAAGATTACTCAAAGTCGCGTCAAACATATCCTATCTACCTACCAAACCTCTAATTTTGAACTTTTTCTCCAATATACTCATGAACTTAACTACAGTCATGCCCAAAAGGAGATAAATAAACATCGCCCCGGTAGTCGCTTCCAGGCCATGAAAGGTTTCGGCGTCAATCTGGTAACTCTGGAAGGTCAGTTCAGCCACGCCGATGGTCATGGCCACCGAGGAATTCTTGAAGATGGTTAAAAATTCAGTGGTGAGGGGAGGAATAGTCAGTCTCAGGGCATAAGGGATGATAACATAGCGATACATCTGGACCTGGGTCATCCCTGTGGAAAGCACCGCATGATACTGATCCAACCCGATGGAAGTGTAACCGGCCCGGACGTGTTCGGCAATCCTGGAGGCCGTATAGAGCCCCAGGCCAATAATGGCTACATAGAAGTTGAGAGAGGATACCTGGTTGATCTGGCGAGCCATTGTCTCGCCGAAGATCATCGGCCCGGCAAAAAACCAGAAAAAGAGCTGTACGATGAGGGGTATATTGCGGAAGACCTCAACGTACAGGGTGCCCAGGAAACGCAGTGAGCGAAAAGGCATAACGCGCATAGTGCCAAGGATGATTCCCAGGGATAGAGCAATAATCCAGGCCGTTAGCCCGATGACGATGGTCAGCCCCAATCCCTTTAGCAACATCATCCCAAAGGGCTCTCGCCATAAGACACTCCAGTCGAATTCGTAGGCCAGTCCCATTTAGAGTCTTCCTATTAAGATTTGTTATGTAAGAAGTTAAGTTAAAGGGGGCGCGAGCCCCCTTCTCCTTTGTCTTTTTCCTCTTAAGGCTGTTAAGCCCTTGTTACTTCTTCCACCAACCTTCTTCTATGGGGTAGACTATCATTTGGAGGTAGTCCTTATAGGCCTGAGACATCTTAAGCGGGACCAGACCCTTTGGACCCATCCATTTTTCGTAAAACTCATAAAACTTACCTGTCTTGATCGACCATAGGATGGTGTTATTGACGAAGTCGCGGAAGTCAGAGTTCCCTTCACGCATGATGTAGGCATAGGGCTCGTAGGCGATAGCAAAATCCACGGTCATCCATTTCTCAGGGTTCTTGGCCTTCATGCGAATGCCTTCAAGGAGGCTTCGATCCGTTGAGTAAGCGTCAACTTTCCCTGTGTTAAGGGCCAGCATACCCTGGGGATGTGTTTCGACTACTACAATGTCTTTAGGCTTAAACTCACCGGCTTTTACCCTTTCCTGAATAGCCTTGAGGTTAGTCGTGGCCCGTGCAGCCCCAACCCGTTTTCCATTAAGATCTTTAAGTGTCTTGATCCCGGAGTCCTTTGCGACCAGGAAGGTTGTTTCCGAAAAAAAGAAGATCAGGCTAAAGTCGGCCACTGCTTCCCTTTTGGCAGTATAGGTTGTTGAACCAGTCTCAACATCAATAGTTCCATTGACAACCATAGGGATTCGGGTCTTTGGAGTAACTGTAAAGGGCTTGATCTGTATCTTTTTGCCAAAGCGATTGCTCAAATTCTCGGCTAATAGATTGGCCATATCAACAGAAAAGCCGACGTGTTTTCCAACTTTTGGGTCCATGAAGGCGAATGGAATCGAGCCTTCCCTGAAGCCGACCTTCAAAATGCCTGTCTTCTCAATACGGTCCATTATTTCGTCAGCCATGGCCGGTACGGCCAGGAGACTCATTGCCATAATGACTGCCACCCCGATACCTAATAACTTTTTCATCAGATCCTCCTTTGTTGTTTTGTTAAAAGCAAAGCCAACCGCCTACAAGCAGTATGGCACACCCTGAATCCTCTATTATTATTGAGAAACCTCGATAATACAGACCTCGTTAAGTGGTTAAGAAGTTG
>JAIWFS010000138.1:0-4035 GCA_048631505.1 archaeon
AAACTGCGGGCATTTGAGTTGGCTGACGAGATTGCAGTATTAGTTTAGAGGATTCATCTCTGTTCGATCGTTGCGAAATGCTTGAAATCCTTCAGCCTTCAGCCTTCAACCTGAATAGTTACTCAGTAAATTACTCTTTGGGCGAAAAGGGCTGCTTTCTGTTAATCATTAGAACCATTAGAGCCTTTCCGTCAATATGTTATTATAGTATTATGTATCTGAAAGTACTGAAACATCAAATATGGTGCGTGTTTAATGAAACGCCCTTAGACTAAGACTCAAACAAGACCAAGTAAGAATGTCCCATAAAACCAAATCAAGGGCCAAAAAAAATACTTCAGACCAGAAAGGGGCCTTCCCTCAGGAAATACTGGGGCTTTTTCTCCTGGCAGGTGCAGTATTCGCCTGCGCTTCTTTACTGAGCTATTCCCCTGAGGACCCCTCCCTTAGCCATTATGCGCTTAAAGGTTCCAGCAACTGGATGGGGCCTGTGGGGGCCAATTTGGCAGCCTTTCTTATGGAAACGCTGGGGCTTGCTTCATGGTGGATACCGGTAATCCTTGCTGCTATGGCATGGTCTCTCTTCTGTTCAAGGAAAGATCGACTCCCTTCGTTCCCATTGTTGATCTCCGGCTGGACGGCCATGCTTCTGGCCACAAGTATGGCCTTTGCTCTATGGTCTACGGCTGGCGAAGGCCCGGCTGTCACCGCCACTGCCGCAAGCGGGGGAATTGTAGGTCTCAGTCTTACTAATTTTCTTATTAACTGGATCGGAGAATGGGGAACCATATTGTCCGGAGTGGTCCTGTTCATCACCGGCCTATTGGCTGCAACCACCTTTTCCCTGGCAAATATCTGGCCGGCTATCTCTTCAATCAAAAAGCGCGGTCTTTTTCAACGAACCAAGGTTCAAAAGCCCCTTGGTCAGAACATGAAACAGACCTCAGCAAAAGACGCCCACCTTGAAGGCCCTGTACTGGATATCCCCAAGATTACCGAATCTCGGAGAAATTCAGGCAAAAAGGGACAGGATGTCAAGGGGCAGGAGCAATCAAAGTTTCAGATAAGCCCGGTCGCAGGGGACTTTTCTCTGCCGCCCTTGACCTTACTGAATGACCCGCCGGAAGAAAATGAGGAAATAGACAAAGAGATCTATCTCTCTAATGCCCGGTTACTTGAGAAAAAACTCCTGGACTTTGGAGTTGCTGGAAACGTTGTAGAGATATGTCCCGGACCGGTTGTTACAATGTACGAATATTCGCCTGCTCCAGGGATTAAGATCAACAAGGTGTCCTCCCTTGCTGATGACCTGGCCCTGGCCCTCAGGACCCACAGCGTCCGGATAGTTGCCCCTATTCCCGGCAAGGCGGTTATCGGTATCGAGCTGGCAAACACAACCAGGCATATAATCTATTTAAAGGAGATCCTTTCGAGCAATATTTTTCAAAAAACCGGGGGAAGGCTCCTTCTGACTCTTGGACAGGATATTGTGGGTCAGCCTGTGGTTACAGACCTTACCAAAATGCCGCATTTGCTGATCGCTGGCGCTACAGGTACTGGAAAGAGTGTAGGGCTTAATGCCTTGATTTGCTCTCTTCTCTATAACCATCACCCGGACAGGCTGAGGTTCCTTATGATAGACCCCAAGAGGATAGAGCTTTCCCTCTACGACGGGATTCCTCACCTTTTACATCCGGTTGTAAGCGAGCCCAAGGAGGCTACAAGGGCCTTGAGGTGGGCGGTGATGGAGATGGAACGTCGCTATCAACTCCTTGAAGAGGCCCAGGCAAGAAACCTCCAGGGATACAACAAAACCGCCGAAGAACCCCTTCCCTACCTGGTAGTCATCATAGACGAGCTGGCAGACCTGATGATAGTCTCCTCAAAGGAAGTGGAGTCAGCAATCACACGTCTTGCCCAGATGGCAAGAGCTGCAGGAATTCATCTCATTGTGGCCACCCAGAGGCCGTCAGTTGATGTAATTACTGGCCTAATAAAGGCAAACTTCCCTGCCCGGATCTCCTTTAAGGTCTCATCCAAGGTGGATTCCCGGACCATACTGGACATTATGGGAGCTGAAAGGCTCCTTGGAATGGGGGACATGCTCTTTCTGCCTCCAGGATCTTCCGCCCTGGAGCGCATCCACGGGGCCTATGTGTCTGAAAAAGAAATAGTCCGGGTAGTGGAGTTCCTTAAGGCCCAGGGTGAGCCCGATTATGATCAGACGGTGATTGAACCCATACCCGGAGAAGAGGATTCTGAAACATCAGGTCCCGGCGGGGAGTCGGTTGACGATAAATATGACGAGGCCGTTGAGATCGTCACCCAGACCGGCCAGGCATCCATATCCATGCTCCAGCGCAGGCTGCGTGTGGGCTACAACCGGGCAGCCAGAATGATAGAACAGATGGAGCATGCCGGGGTGGTGAGCCCCACAGACAACATGGGACGCAGGCACGTCCTTGTCCGCAAGTACGAATAATCTCATGCATGCCGAACTCATCATCAACGTCACCCCCTGGGAAACAAGAGTCGCCTTATTGGAAAACGGCTCTGTTGTGGAATTCCACGTAGAGCGGGTAGCCGAGCGGGGATATGTGGGAAATATCTACAAAGGACGTGTTGTAAGGGTCCTTCCCGGGATGCAGGCCGCCTTTGTAAACATTGGGCTCGAACGCACGGCCTTTTTATATGTGACGGATGTCTACGACCACCTTTCTGAGTTTGAATTGATGCTTGGTAGGAGCGAGGACGAGGAAAGCCATTTAGCACATTTTACCGCTGAGGAAGAACACCCCCTGCACTACACCCCGCCATCTTTCAGGATAGAGGACCTGCTTCACGAAGGTCAGGAAATCCTGGTCCAGGTAGCCAAGGATCCCCTGGGAAGCAAGGGCGCCAGGGTCACTTCCCACATCTCATTCCCTGGAAGACACCTGGTGCTCATGCCGACTATGAACCACATGGGGATCTCTCGAAGGATCGAGGACGAGTCTGAGCGTAAACGTCTAAAAGAGATAATAGATTCACTGCGTCCAAATGGTTTCGGATTTATAGCTAGAACAGCAAGTGAAGGCGCTACTGCGGAAAACATCCAGGCCGAGATGGAATTCCTCCTTCACCTCTGGACAAATATCCAAAAAAGGGCTGAAAGCCTTCACTGCCCGAGTCTTGTCTATGAAGACCTGGATATCACCCTCAGGGTAGTAAGGGACCTGTTTACGTGTGATGTACAACGGCTGGTGGTTGACTCAAGGCCAGCCTATGAGCGTATTCTGGCCTTTATTGAGACCTTTGCCCTTCACCTTCGGCCCAGCGTTGAACTCTACGAGCAGTCAATGCCTATCTTTGATGCCTTTGGCATTGAAGTGGAGTTGTCAAAGGCCCTTCGTAAAAAGGTGTGGCTGAAATCCGGCGGATACATACTCATAGAGACCACTGAGGCACTCATAGCCATAGACGTCAACACAGGGAAATACGTAGGGAAACGTCACCTGGAGGACACTATTCTTAAGACAAACCTTGAAGCGGCCAAGGAGATCGCCTATCAGCTCCGCCTCAGAAACATGGGCGGTCTAATCATAATCGACTTTATAGATATGGAAAATGCCGCAAACAGAGAAGATGTGTTTAAAACCCTCAAAGAGGCCATTAAAAAGGACAGGAGCAAGACCAATATCCTGCGAATATCAGAAATCGGCCTCATCCAGATGACCAGAAAGCGAAACAGGGAAAACCTGCACCAGGTACTCTGCGAACCATGCTTTTACTGTGACGGGGCCGGGGAACTCAAATCCAAAAGGACCCTGTGTTACGAAATTTTCCGCCGGATACAGCGAGAGACAATACATGATGACAGCACCGGCATACATGTCCTTGTCCATCCCAAGATAGGAGAAATGCTCTTTAAGGAAGAGGCCCACAATGTGGAACTATTGGAAAAGTCCCTTGAGAGGGAAATCACGATTGTCTCGAAACCTGAGTTCCACTTGGAACAGTATAAAATTAAATACCTATGATTCCGCTGAAAATACC
>JAIWFS010000139.1:0-3997 GCA_048631505.1 archaeon
GGAGGTTGTGAAAGAGTGCCATAAGGGAATGTGATAATTGGGTGATTTGGTGATTTAGTGATTTAGTGATTGGGTGATTTATAATGGAGAAAGCTGAGGAACTACGGCAGAGATCTAAACAGTTTGCCCTGCGAGTGATCCGTATGTTCAAATTTCTTCCCAGGACAGAGGAAGCAAAAATACTGGGAAAACAGGTCCTCAGAGCAGGTACTTCTGCGGCGGCAAATTACCGGGCAGCATGTCGTGCTAGATCAAAAGCGGAATTTGTGTCAAAGATGGGCATAGTGGTGGAGGAAATAGATGAAACTGTTTTCTGGCTTGAACTCCTTGTTGAGTCTGAGATAGTGGAGTACCGGAAAATTCAAGAACTCTTAAAAGAAGCAAATGAACTTCTGGCTATATTTGCCAGTTCAAGGAAGACAGCACGGAGCAGATAGAATTATGCAATCACCAAATCACCAAATCACCAAATCACCCAATCCTTTCACTCACCTCCACCTTCATACGGAATACAGTCTCCTTGATGGTGCTATCAGGCTCAAGGACCTTTTTCCCAAGGCGGTGAAATATGGCTATAAGGCCGTAGCCATGACAGATCACGGCAATATGTACGGAGCGCTCAGGTTTTACGAACAAGCCCTAAAGCATAACATTAAGCCAATCATCGGATGTGAGGTCTATGTTGCACCCAAGGGACGTAAGGACAGGAGTGCCCGGAGTTCAAGGGAGGCTGCCTTTCATCTTGTTTTACTGGCGCAAAATAACACCGGATACAAGAATCTCCTGAAACTGGTGAGCATTGCCCAGTTTGAAGGCTTTTTCTACAAGCCGCGGGTGGATCTTGAGCTCCTGGAAGATTTAAATCAGGGTCTTATAGCGCTCTCTGCCTGTCTTCACGGTCAGATTCCGGCTGCTATTCTCCATGGGGACAGGAAAAGGGCAAAGGCCATTGCAGAGACCTATGCAAGCGTATTTGACAACCGTTTTTATCTGGAGATTCAGGAAAATGATATAGCCGAGCAGACAATAGTAAACCAGGGGCTGGTGGATCTTGGTAAAGAACTGGGGCTCCCTGTGGTTGCCACTAATGATTGTCACTACCTGGCCCCTGAGGATGCCAGGGCCCATGATGTCCTGCTGTGCATACAGACTAACAAGACAGTAAATGATACCAACAGGATGCGTTTCTCCACGGATAAGCTCTACTTCACTTCTCCTGAGGAGATGGCCGAGAGATTTAAAGACTATCCTGATGCTGTGGCCATGACGGGTGAGATAGCTGAGAAATGCAATGTAGAACTGGAATTTGGAAAACGGCACTTTCCCCTCTATCCGATAAAGAAAGGCCAGACCTACAACGGCCTTTTTGAGGCCGTTGCAAAAAAGGGTCTTGAGGAACGGTTCCAGGAGGATGAAATCCACGAAGAAGAACAGGCCCAATACAGGGAAAGATTTGAGACAGAGATATCGGTCATAAAGGAAAAGGGTTTTGCTTCCTACTTCCTCATAGTTGCTGATTTTATTAACTGGGCAAAGTCTCAGTCCATACCGGTCGGACCGGGCAGGGGATCTGCAGCAGGCTCCCTGGTGGCCTATGCCATGCGGATTACAGACATCGACCCGGTAAAGTACGGCCTCTTTTTTGAGAGGTTTTTGAATGTTGAGCGGGAATCCCTGCCGGACATAGATATAGATTTCTGCATGAACCGCAGGGATGAGGTAATTCGCTATGTTACAGAAAAGTATGGCGGTGAGGACTTTGTAGCCCAGATAATCACATTCGGCCAGATGAAGGCCAAGGCAGTAATCAGAGACGTTGGCAGGGCCCTTGGAATACCTTATCAGGAGGTGGACCGCATAGCCAAGCTGGTCCCTGACCAGCTCAATATTACCCTTGAAAAGGCCCTCAAGCTCGAGCCGAAACTCGATCAACTTGAGAAAAAAGACCCGAAGATAGCAGAACTCCTTACTATCGCACGATCCCTTGAAGGTCTTCCACGCCACGCCTCAACTCATGCAGCAGGAGTGGTTATCTCAGACAGACCCATGGTGGAATATCTGCCCCTTACCAAAGGTCAACACGGCGAGACTGTTACTCAGTTTGCCATGAAGTATGTGGAAAAGACCGGGCTCATCAAGTTCGACTTTCTCGGGCTGAGGACCCTGACTGTAATAGATACAGCCCTCAAGCTTATCAAAGAGCACCTTGGGACGGATATTAACCTGGCCAAGATTCCCCTGGATGACCCTGAGACCTATGAGCTCCTGTCAAGCGCGAATACCACCGGAGTATTTCAGCTTGAAAGCCCGGGCATGAAGGACCTTTTACAGCGCATGAGGCCCTCCGGCTTCACTGACATAATAGCCCTGGTGGCCCTCCACCGGCCGGGGCCCATGGAAAGCGGCATGGTGGACCAGGCTGTAAAGGCCAAAAACGGAGAGGTTGAAGTAACCTATCTCCTGCCGGAGCTTGAGCCCATTCTCAAGGAGACATATGGGGTCATAGTCTACCAGGAACAGGTAATGAAAATAGCCCAGGTACTGGCAGGGTACAGCCTTGGTGAGGGCGATATCCTGAGAAGGGCCATGGGCAAAAAAGATCATAAGGAAATGGCCGCACAGCGGGACCGTTTTCAATCAGGTGCAATAAAGCATGGCATTCCGGATTTCAAGGCCAAGATCATCTTTGATTTGATGGAGAAGTTTGCAGGATATGGTTTTAATAAGAGCCACTCTGCGGCCTATGCCCTGATAGCCTATCAGACTGCATGGTTAAAAACGCACTATCTGGTGCCCTTTATGGCTTCACTGTTATCCAACGAACTGGGGAATACAGATGGGGTGGTGAAGTTCATAAGCGAGTGCCGGGCTAGAGACATTCAAATCCTCCCACCGGACATCAACCACAGCAAGGTGGATTTCACAATAGAGGGTGAGAGTATCCGCTTTGGCCTTGCATCCGTAAAAAATGTCGGATCAGGCGCAATAGAGGTCATTGTCCAGGAAAGAGAAGACAATGGTCAGTATTCCAGCTTTGAGGACTTCTGCTCCAGGGTTGATCTCAGAAAGGTTAACAAGCGGATGCTTGAAAGCCTTATAAAGTGCGGGGCCTTTGATTCTCTTGGGCACAGACGTTCGCAACTGATTGCCGTCCTGGACGCAGCCCTGGATCTTGGCCAATCCAAAAAACAGGAACGCCTTTCCGGCCAGATGTCTCTTTTTGACTTTATGGCCCAGGCAGCTCCTGAGAAGCCACAGGAGTCTGCGCTGATCCTGCCTGATATACCCGAATGGCCTGAACTTGAATGCCTTGCCAATGAAAAAATATATCTTGGATTCTATATCAGTGGTCATCCCCTGGACCCATACAGGGATGACCTTTCAAGGATGGCCAGTGAACATACAGGCAATGTTTCCGGGATGATGGATGGGAGCCAGATCGGTCTCGCGGGGATAATTCGGAGTAAAAAGGAAATCACCACCAAAAAGGGAGATCGAATGGCCTTTCTGACCCTTGAAGACTTACATGGTTCTATTGAAGTGGTCTGTTTCCCGGAGATATACGCAAAGGCAAAAGAATTGATTGATGATGATTCGCCTGTGTGGGTGGCAGGGACCCTCAAAAAGGAAGATGACAAGAAAATCAACAAGATACTTGCTAATTCCCTAGAACCGTTGGATAAAGCCTGTAAACAAAGAGTAAGAGGACTCTTGATCGAGCTTCAAGGAGATCGGATAGGACCCCCGGTGCTCAAGCCTTTGCAGGATCTGTTCAACAAACACCATGGATTATATCCTGTGAAACTGGCTATTACTCTCAAGGAGAGAGGCAGGGTAATTCTAAGCCTCCCTGAGGAATATAATGTGAGCATAAGTCCTGAACTCACTGGAAGCATGAATGATTTGTTGGGTTATGCCGGATTAAAATTAGAATATGAACAAGTGAACAATAATTAGAAAATAGGATTAGAGGATTACAAGACTATAGGCATTATGA
>JAIWFS010000140.1:0-3992 GCA_048631505.1 archaeon
ACTCTGGGAAATCGTTAAATAAGGAGAAAACATACAATGAAAAAATGGCGATGTACGGTTTGTGGTTACGTTCATGAGGGCGATGCGCCTCCGGACGCCTGCCCGAACTGCGGGGCATCCAAGGACAAATTCGTGGAAATGGAAGCCGGAGCCGAGCCCATTCACATGAATCAGGGGCAGAAGATTTCCTACGGGACGAGTCCGGAAGTAAATCCCTTCTTCGGAGACTACGAGGGCATACAGCCTTTTATATACAATCTTCCGGCAGGCTCGCGTATTCCCCTTCACAAGCATCCGACCACGGATGAACTTTTTTTCATCATCAAGGGAAAATTCAGGTTCAAGGTCGGCGAAAAAGAAATAGTTGCTTCTGCAGGGGACCTCATCCAGGGAAAAATGGATGTACCGCACACATTCGAGAACATAGGCGACGAGCCCGGTGCATTTCTGTCCGTCAAAGGTCCCAAGCCCGTGGACCGGGTTATGCTCGAAGAGTAGGAACAAGGATACCAGATGGATACAGATCTGAATCTAAAAGCCTTTCAGCAGCTCAGTTATGGCCTTTACGTGGTCTGTTCAAGCGACGGCGATAAAATGAACGGCCAGATTGCCAACTGTGTTTTCCAGGTCACTTCCAGTCCGCCGAGAATTGCCGTTTCCCTGAACAAGGAGAACCTTACTCACGAGTTTATTCAGAAAAGCGGCGAATTCAGCGTGTCTGTTCTTGAAGAATCTGTTCCCATGAAGTTCATCGGCCTGTTCGGATTCAAGTCCGGAAGAGATGTGGACAAGCTTTCCCATGCGGGTCATGAACAAGGTGTAACCGCCTGCCCCGTTGTTACGGAGCATACCCTGTCCACGATAGAGGCAAAGGTCATCGGACAGTTTAATGTCGGGACTCATACCATATTTATTGGAGATGTGGTAAGTGCAAACGTTATCCGCGAAGGTACTCCCCTGACCTATGACTATTACCACAAGGTCAAGAGGGGCAAGAGTCCGAAGAATGCTCCCACCTACCAGGAATCCCAACCTTAAGCAGGGACTGGATCCGGGGAGCCCTTTGACGACGGCCCAGAGAGAAGGGAATCACGGTTGAGGACTTCGTGGTCTGGCAAAAGGCAACCCTGCTCGACATGATCTACCTGCAACAGGACGCCTTTGACCCTGTGGACGTGTCCATGTCCCTTGAACGGCAGCTTGAGAGTTTTCAACTTCTAAAAGGACTGATATTGACAGAATACCGGTTTCAGAATATGGGTGAAGCCGGGGATTTCTTCACACGGCTTATCGGACTCTATAAAAACTATAACTACACCCCGCCTGACTCGGCTGGGTACCGGGATTACCGGAAAAAAATTAAAGAACCGGCGGCGAAGTATTCTGTGGTTTATTAGCCGTTGCATGGTTCCGAGTAGGGAACCAACCCAGGAGGTGCTGACATGGACATTTATGATGTAGTTGTTATTGGTGCTGGACCAGGGGGGCTTGCATGCGGTATCAAAGCAAAAGAGCTGGGGCTGAGCTGTGTCATCCTGGAAAAAGGGACAAGCGTGTTGCAAGGCATTATTGATCACTATCCAAAGGGCAAGACAGTGTATCCCACAATCCCCAAGGGGGAAAGCGGCAAGTATGCCGCTGGAGACCTTGAACCTGTTCGTGAGCCGGTGGAGGATTATCTGGCCAAGATAAGGGCCTGCGTGGAGAAATATGAGATACCTGTCCAGTTTGGCCAGGAGTTCAAGGAGATCGTTAAAGAGAACAGGGAGTTCAAGGTGGTCACTACTCAGGACCATTATATGGCTTACAATGTGATCTTGGCCTTTGGAAGGAACGTACCCGCTGATTTGGCAGTATACGGAGAGGCCGACATGGTGGCCCGCCGCCTTCATAATCCGGAGAACCACATTGGTGATTCTACTCTGGTTGTGGGGGGAGGCAATGCAGCGGCTGATGTGGTTGCCGCCCTATCCAAGGCCAAGAGGGAAGCCGATGACGACACCCCGGTCTATTGGGCTAACAGAAAAGAGCAGTTCAAGGTAGAAAAAGATGTAGCCCGTGACTTAGGGGAAGAAATCCTATTAGGAGGGTATATAAGAATCCTTCAGGAGGCCATCCCGGTACTCGGGGGTTTGGACCGGGATGGTGTGCAAAGACTGCTCATTTTTACCCGGACCGTTGATTTGGAGGGCGATATGAGGATGCATTCAGGACTAAGCTTTCCAATGAAGCACGTCATTGCTTGCATAGGAACCAAGGGGCCTGCTCCTATATTTGAGGCACTGGGGCTTCGGCAGATCACTTCCGCAGAGATTAGTGGCAAGGACGCCAAGGCCGGCAAGAAAGAGACCATGTTTGTTGAGCTCACACCTGAGTTTCAGACCAGTATCGAAGGGATTTATGCGATTGGAGCAGCCATAAGCCCCGCTTATGTAATTATTCAAGAGGATGGCACCCTTGAAAAACAAAAGCACCCCGACCTGATTTTTACGGCGGTAAGAGACGGTGTCCGGGCTATGGAGGACATAGCTCGACGCAAATCAGAGACTTTGTAATACAACTTTGAGAATACCATCTAAGAATCAATTCCTATAGGGCCTCTTAATAGGGGGGTAGAATCGTATCATGGCAAAAAAGAGACCTGTCTGCCTTATAATAATGGACGGCTGGGGCATTGCGCCGGCTGATGAAAGAAATGCCCTGGCAAGGGCCCATACGCCTAATCTTGATAGATATCTATCCGGGTTTCCCAATGCTGTTTTAAGGGCACATGGCCTTAATGTCGGACTGCCCGAGGGTAATCAGGGTAATTCGGAAGTCGGCCATCTTAACATCGGCGCCGGCAGAATAATAAAACAGATGCTTGTGCGCATTAACAGCGACATTGAGGATGGGAGCTTCTATAAGAATGAGGTCCTTAAAGGTGCTGTTGAACATTGCAGAAAAAACAGATCAAACCTCCACCTTATGGGCCTCATACAGGACCAGGGTGTCCATGCCGTCACCCGTCACTGCAACGCCCTGCTTATGCTTTGCAGCAGGATGGATTTTGATAATATTTATGTCCATGTTTTTTCAGATGGACGCGATACTCCGCCCAGGTCCGCAGCAAAATATATTGAAGATCTGGAGGCCGGAATAAAGGAGGCAGGCAGGGGAAAGATCGGTAGCATTATCGGAAGATACTATGCCATGGACCGTGATACGAACTGGGACAGGGTCAAGATCGCATACGACGGCCTCACTGAACTGAAAGGCATAGTCTGTAAGGACTGGAAAGAGGCCATTGAGAACGCTTATGCTGCCGAAGAGACCGATGAGTTTATCAAGCCGAGAATAATCAAAGGGTTTCCAGGAATTAAAGACGGCGACGCAGTGATCAACTTCAACTTCAGGCTCGACCGGGCAAGAGAGATCACCCATGCCTTTACTGATACGAATTTCAAGGGATTTGAGAGACGTAAACTTGATATAAAATATGTAGGCCTTACAAATTACTATGATGACGGTGCAACCGGAAATGAGTGCTTATGGGGTAAGAGATAAGCTCCTGGAGGCTACTGCCGGCGATAAATACGATGTGATTATCTGCAATTTTGCCAATGGCGATATGGTGGGCCATACCGGTGTTTTTGATGCAGTCGTCAAGGCAGGGGAGACTGTGGATGAGTGCGTAGGTGCTGTCACTGATTCTGTTCTTGCAAAAGGGGGCGCGGTTATCATTACTGCCGACCACGGAAACGGTGAATGCATGTTGTTGGATGACGGCTCTCCCATGACGGCTCACACAACCAACCCGGTCCCTGTTATTGTCTGCGGTGTCGGTGATGTTGAGCTGATAAAGGATGGCAAGCTTTGTGATCTCGCCCCTACTTTGCTTAAGATACTGGGGATTGATCAACCTGCGGAGATGACAGGGAGGCCTTTGTTTTAAAATAAGACCTTGAGTGACAAAGCACTTGTTTGTCATGGACCTACATGGTAATCTAGTA
>JAIWFS010000141.1:0-3962 GCA_048631505.1 archaeon
GTCAGTATCATGAAGTGGTGATCAAAGATTTTATGAGGAGGTGAATTTGCGACTTGATAAGCGGGCGCGAAGCGCCCGCTTATCCGTAGCCCTGTTTGAGCAGATCACCGAAAATACACCTTCCTCTCCTCAGACAGCTAAAAAGCCAGATCGGTTTTCCATACCTCCCAGACCTTACCCACCAGATCAGGGCCTGGTTTGAGGGTAGGCCTTCCGGGCTGCCAGCCCGATGGGGTGGCCTCTGCACCCTTTGTCTTTCTGACCAGTTGAAATGCCTGGATCTGTCGAAGCAACTCGCTCACATTGCGGCCCACTGGCGGGATCAGTACCTCAATGGCCTGAATGACCCCGTCCGGGTCAATTATAAACCGACCGCGCACGTCCACGCCACTGCCCTCGTCATAGACGCCGTAGACCGAACCGATCTTGCCCGCGCCGTCAGACACCATAGGAAAAGGGACACCTCCATCGACCATTCTGGAAAGTTCTTCCTCTTGCCAGACCTTATGGACAAACTGACTGTCCACGCTGACTGCCAGGACCTCCACGTCCATCTCCTGCAATTCATTATATTTGGTGGCAACTGCCGCCAATTCAGTCGGTCAAACAAAAGTGAAATCTCCAGGATAAAAGCAAAGAACGACCCATTTCCCCAGATAATCTGAGAGCTTCACCTGCTTAAATTTGCCTTTATGAAATGCCGGGGCCTGAAAATCCGGGGCTTTTTGTCCTATCTTTGCTACTGCCATGACTACCTCCTTTGCCTTTTCTTCCTCTTGTTCAATAACCTCATCTTTTGCAGGCTCGCCAACAACTGCACCGGTTGGTTTGCCACAACCAATCTCCATCTCTTCCATGAAATCACCTCCTTCTGTCTGGTGGTTTTTTTATTTGTTAAGTATTTCAATACTTATAAACTACTATCCTGAATGCAACTTGCGGCCGGGCCAGGATAGCCTATACCGGGAGGGGAGTACGAGACCTGAGTATTAAATAATAGACCACAGGTACAATTACCAACGTGAACATTGTTGAGGCAAAGAGTCCGAAGATCAAAGCCCAGGCCAGACCGGAGAATATAGGATCGAGTGTGATGGGCCAGGCCCCTAAGGCAGTGGTTGCGGCAGTGAGGATTATGGGCCTGAAGCGTGTTGCACCGCTCTTAAGGATGGCCTCCCTTAAGGGTAGTCCCTGTTTCAAGGCATGGTTAATAAATTCTATGAGGACAATAGAGTTTCTCACCACGATCCCTCCCAGGGCGATCATGGCGATCATACTCGTGGCGGTAAAAAATACGGGATTTTCAAAACCCCCAATGGGGTGGTTAGTGACCAGATTAAGGAACCAGAACCCGGGCATTATACCGATTATTGTAAGCGGAATGGCCATCATAATAACAAGCGGCATGGAAAAAGAGCCTGTCTGGATGATCATAAGGATATAGATCCCGATGAGGGCCGCACCAAAAGCAATGCCCATGTCCCGGAATACCCGCAGGGTAATCTCCCACTCGCCTTCTCCAGCCCACTCGACCCTGGTTCCAGCAGGCAAAGAATCCTTTTCAAGCCTTGACTGCATATCCAGAATGGCCTCGGCAGGGGCGCGGCCCGCCATCTCACCAAATACATAGGCGACCCTTTCCAGATCCTTATGGTAGATTGTCTGGTCTTCCTGAACATTGACAAAGCTGCCTAATTCGCCGAGCTGAATCATATGACCAGTGGCGGTCTTCACCGAGATCTGTGACAGGTCCGCTACGCTTGATCTCCTTGCCCGCGGAAGAATCAATCTGACAAGAAGGGGCTGCCGCTCACCAGCCAGATGCACAGTGGCCGGCGTGCTCCCCGACAGGGCCAATCTCAGTGTGTGGAGCACCTCGTCAGTAGACACCCCGTGCAATGCTGTCTTTTCCTTGTCTAGAATAAAGTCGATCTTGTTTCGCGGCGTCTCAACAATGTCATCGATATCGACAACAAAGGGTTCTTCAGACATGGTCTTTTTGATGTGTGCTGATGCCGAAATCAACTCCTGATAAGACTTGTCAGGATTGCCGTAGATCTCCGCAACTATTGTGGAGATGACAGGGGGACCCGGCGGGACTTCCACAATCTTTATATTTGCATTCAAACGTCCGGCAATTTCTTCCAGGTCCTTACGAATCCGGAGGACTATCTCATGGCTCTGCTGCTCGCGCTTCCTCTTGTCAGCAAGATTTACCCTGATGTCAGCGACATTGCTCCCTTTTCTCAAATAGTAATGTCGCACAAGGCCGTTAAAATCTATTGGAGAGGCAGTCCCCACATAGGAGACATAATTGGTGACCTCCGGCAGCCTCTTTAAATATGATTCAAAGGCCTTTACCACAGTATCAGTCGACTCCAGTGTTGTCCCCTCCGGCATATCGATGACGACCTGAAATTCATTCTTGTTGTCAAAAGGGAGCATCTTGAGTGGAACGAAACGAAAGTATGCCAGAGACGCAGACAGGATCATCAGGATCACAACCCCGGTCAGGAGCGCTGCGCTCTTCTTTCCTGACTCAAGAAACGGCGTCACTACAAGGCCATACCCGCGCTTTACCCATCCGGGGACAACGTCCTTCCCCCCTTTTTCTGTGCCTTCTGAACCGGGGCGTTCACCGAACCGCTTAAGCAGGTTGTACGAAAGCCAGGGAACTATGGTCAGGGCGCTCACTGTGGAAAACATCACGGTCAGGGGCACATTGGCTGCCATCGGCGCCATGTAAGGGCCCATCATGCCGGTGATGAAAAACAACGGGGTAAAGGAGACAATAATTGCCAGGGTGGACATAATGACAGGCGGCAGCACTTCATCCACGGCATAGAGCGTGGCCAAAAGGGGCCTCCTCTTACGCATCAGGATATGGCGCTGGATATTGTCCACATTGGTGATCGGGTCGTCCACCACCAGACCGAGCGAGAGTATCAAGGCAAAAAGGGTCACCCGGTTAATCGTGTACCCGAAAAGATAGTTGACAGACAGGGCAAGGGCAAAACTTATAGGCACTGCCAGGGCCACGACAAGAGCCTCTCTCCATCCCATGGTGAGGGCGATCAGGGCGACAACGGTAATAATTGCAAAGAATAATGAGGTGAGAAGGTCATCTACCTTCTGATTTGCCGTCTCACCGTAGTTCCTGGTAATTTCCACATGTACACCGGAGGGGATGACACTCTTTTTCAGATCCTCCACCTTCTCCAGGATATCTTTTGCAACAATGACCGCATTTGTCCCTTTCTTCTTGGCCAATGCAAGCGTGACAGCGGGGAAGGCCGTCCCTTCGGGGAAGCCGATTCGAGAGTAATCGGCCGCCTCTTCGGGTCCGTCAATAACGCGTGCGATGTCTCGTACATATACCGGCCGGCCTTCGTGAACAGAGACCATCAATCCCTCAATGTCTTCAGAAGAAGAAATGAACGAGTCACTGCTGACCGATAGCTCCCGGTCCATACGGGAAAAGGCGCCGGCGGTTATTGAAGCGTCAGCACCCTGAAGGGCCTTGTGCACCTCCAGAGGTGACACACCCAGCCCGATCATTCTCTCAGGGTCCAGCTCAACGCGCATTTCCCGCCTTCTGCCGCCAACGATGCAGGTCCGCGAGATATTCTCAACCTCTTCCAGCCTTGTGATTACTTCCTCACCCATACGGCGCAGTTGATGATCGTCATACGTGTCTGAGTAAAGGGTTATGTTGACAATGGGCACATCATCGATCTCAACAGGTTTGATCACCCAGCCTTGCACAATGGGAGGGGCCAGGTCAACATTCATGCTGATCTTGTTATGGAGCTTTACAAGGGAGCGTTCCCTGTCCTCACCCACATAAAACCTGACCGTAACCACCGCCATATCACGACGGGAAATCGAATAGACATGTTCCACACCGTCTATCTGCCAGAGCAGTTTTTCCAGCGGAGTTGCAACGAGCTTCTCCACCTCCT
>JAIWFS010000142.1:0-3944 GCA_048631505.1 archaeon
AAATTAACCGCTAACCGCTAACAGCTAATACCTAAGTTTGTAATAGCAAAACATCCTGTAATCATTAAACTAATAGCTAACCGCTAAAGGCTAATCGCTTAATTTAGGTCTTTTTCTTCTATTCCTCCTGCGATTTTGCAGAATTCATCTTTGCTCATTATCTCTTCCACGAGCAGGCGCTCTGCCACCCTTTCAAGGGAGTCCCTGTTTTCTTCTATGATTTTTTGAGCCCTGGCATTTTGCTCGCTCAACAATTGTCGTACCTGCTTGTCCACTTCTGAGGCAAGTTCAGGGCTCAAAGGTTCTGTGGTCTGTGGGAAACCAGGTACCCTCAGAAAGGGACTGGTTTCCCTGGAAAGGGCCACTGGTCCAACCTTTTCGTCCATTCCGAAGCGGCATATCATGCTTCTGGCTATTTCCGTAGCCATTTCCAGGTCATTCTGTGCCCCGGAACTCACCTCTCCCATAATTATCTTCTCAGCGGCGCGTCCCCCAAGGGCTACACAGATCTTGTCCAGGAGTTCACTCTTGGTCATAAGGTACCGCTCTTCCTCAGGCAACTGAAGTGTGTAGCCAAGAGCTGCCTTTCCCCTTGGTATGATAGATATCTTGGCGACCGGCGGGGCATCGGGGCAATGAAATGCCACAAGGGCATGGCCAGACTCATGATAGGCCACGCGTTTGCGCTCCTTTTCTCCAAGACGCCGGCTCTTTCGTTCCGGGCCGGCGAATACCTTTTCAACTGCCTCTTCGACGCAAGTCTGAGTGATCTGTTTTGAACCATGCCTTGCTGCAAGAAGGGCTGCCTCATTCATGATATTTGCAAGATCGGCCCCGGAGAACCCCGGGGTCCTGAGGGCAATGGTTTTAAGATCTATGTCAGGGGCCAGGGGTTTGCCACGGGAGTGGACCTTGAGTATCGCTTCCCTGCCCATCATGTCAGGGGCATCGAGTATTATCTGGCGATCGAACCTGCCGGGACGCAGGAGGGCCGGATCCAGGACCTCTGGCCGGTTGGTTGCGGCAAGCAGGATTACGCCGAGGTTGGGCTCAAATCCGTCCATCTCCACAAGGAGCTGGTTCAGGGTCTGCTCCCTTTCCTCATGGCCGCCTCCCATCATTCCACCGCCACGGAATTTTCCTATGGCGTCAATCTCGTCAACAAAGATTATGCAGGGCGTGTTCTCCTTGGCCTGGTTAAAGAGGTCTCTTACCCGGGCGGCCCCAACGCCTACAAACATTTCAATGAATTCAGAGCCGGATATGCTGTAAAAGGGGACCTCCGCCTCGCCGGCCAGGGCCCTTGCAAGGAGGGTCTTGCCTGTCCCCGGCGGACCCAGGAGGAGCACCCCTTTGGGTATCTTGGCCCCCAATTCCTCGAATTTTTTGGGCTCTTTCAGGAATTCCACTACTTCTTTCAGCTCTTCTTTGGACTCATCGCATCCGGCTACATCGTCGAACCGTACGCCGGTATCTTTCTCCATGGCAACCTTCGCCTTTGATTTGCCAAACGAGAGAAGCCCTGCTCCGGGCCTTCCCATACCCTTGATCAGCAAAAACCAGAGCCCGACCCAGAAAAGTATCGGCAGGATTGTACCCCAGAAGAGCTGGTCAAGGATACTCTTCTGCACTCCTGAATAATCAACCCCTTTGGCATCCAGTTCTTCTACAAGCTTGGGGTCATCAACTCTTAAGGTACGAAAGAGCACTAGATCGCCTTTTTGGTCAGTCAGCTTCCGGAGCCGGCTAAAAAGTTCCTGCAGGGAAAGCTGTTTTTCCTTTCCCAACGGGGCGTTATCTATGATCTTTTCCTGCTCCAGTTCCTGAAGCTTCGCCTGTAGTCTCTGAAGGCCGGCTGCACGACCTGTGTAAAGTATCCCCCGGATTTCTTCCTGATCCATGCGGATTTCAAGAATTCTTCCTTCCCTTAACATCTGTTTGAACTGGGAATAGGAAACCTCTCTTGTCTGCATGTGAATCCACAGATTCGGCAGACTGAAGATAAGAATGAGCCCGACCATCCAATAGATAGCGGAGAATATTAGTCTGCGGCGTCCTTTATCCATGAACTGTATGGTAGGAACTGGTCAAAGAGGTGTCAAGAAAAGGTAAATTTCGAAAGGCTCATAAGCAAGTATATTATTCAATAATCCAGGCGTAGTTCAGGCAGCCATTTTTGGTCGCCACCTGAACTACAGGGCCCTTTAGCCCACCGAACTGTAAACGCTTACAATCGCGGCTTGCAAGTAGCTCCCCTAGTTTTCCGGAGGGGCCGTGCTTTCTTGTGGTTTATCCTCAGGCATATCCTCAGCGAGGAGATCTTTGTTGACCTTTACCGGATATTTGGCCTTTAGTTTTTCAATGAGCGCATCTTGTAACTGTTGTTGTTTTTCCGTTTGGAGCGTCTGTCTTATCTGGGCTTGAACCTCCGCCAGGGTTTTTGTGCTGGCTGCCTTTTTCTCTTGAACTTCGATAATATGGTATCCGAAGTTAGTCTTTACAGGGTCACTCAACTCACCTGGCTTAAGAGAAAAGGCTGCGGACTCGAATTCAGGTACCATGCGCCCTTTGGTGAAAAAGCCCAGATCACCGCCCTTGTTTTTGGAGCCCGGGTCATCTGAATACTTCTTTGCAAGCTCGGCAAAGTCTTCGCCATTTTCCAGTTTTTTCTTGATGTCCTTGGCCTTTGATTCGGTTTCTTTCCACGCCTTTTCATCCGCCCCTTCCGGGACCTTCAGCAAGATATGGCGGGCCTTCGCAGACTCCGGATTGGTAAATTCCTCCTCATGGCCTTTATAATAGGTCTCGATCTCGTCATCAGTTATCTTGACCTTGCCCTCTATCTCCCTTTGCAAGAATTCCTGGGCCAGAACGGCGTTCATGATATCCTCTATCTTGGCCTGAATTTCAGGGTCCTGGTCCAGCTTTTTATCCCTGGCTTCCTGGGCTATGAGAGTGATATCTACCCATCTGTCCAGAAATTGCTCTTTCAACTGTGGATTTCTAAGCAAGGCCATCTGCAATTGAGGTGGCAAAGACTGGATCTGAGTCTCAAATTCTTCAAGGGTGAGTTTGTAGGAACCTACCTGTGCAAGGATATTCTCCTTTTCATCAGATGCAAAGGTGTTGCTGCAAAGGCCAAAAATGAAGGAAAATCCCACCAATGCCAGGAACATTTTAAAAGTAAATCTGCGCGAACTAACTAGTTTCATTTATTTCTCCTTTTCTATGTAAATTCCTATATGAAATAAAAAACAAGAGAACCGCTTGCAAAATTCAAGAGCTAGCGGATTACAGAACGAGGTGCGTAAAGTCCGGGCTTTACGGTGGTATTAGGGGCTATTACTGAGTCCAACCCAACCAATGTGCCTGGATTTGTAACGCAATTACATCCGGTTTGTACATTGTCCCCAAGGATGGCCCCAAGCTTACGCCTTCCGGTATCAATTGAACTCCCTTCGATTTTGATGGATACATTTCCGGATGCAAAGCGCAAATTAGCAAATTTCGTGCCTGCTCCGAGGTTTACATCTCTACCGAGGATACTGTCACCGATATAGGCAAAATGCCCGGCCTTTGACCCATCTAAAAACACAGAGTGCTTAACCTCAGTAGTATGTCCAATTACACAATTTTTTCCAATCAGGCAATCTCCGCGCATGTAAGCCCCCTGCCTGATCTCCGTGTGGTCTCCGATAATGCTTGGTCCCTTGATCATTGCACCGGATTCGATAAAAACTCCTTTCCCTATCTGTATCTGGTCGTCCGTAAATACTGCGCCTGCACAGACAAGGGAGGCCTGTGAAACGGGCTCTCCATTAACCCGTACTTCGAGTTTCCCTTTAGTGGCCTCATTGCAGACAACCTCAAAACCATCACGCATCCACCCATTTGGCAGCAAGACGAGGTGTGCAGATAGGGGAATTCCAGGCATTATGGTTTCT
>JAIWFS010000143.1:0-3944 GCA_048631505.1 archaeon
CGGGTCGAGCTGTTGAAAGAGGACGGGAACTGGGCCAAGGTACGCACATCAAATAAAAAGAAAGGCTGGATGCCTAAAAGGTATTTAAGCGCCTCCCCACCCTTAAAGGACGTGGTCGCTTCATTACAGGCCCAGAGAGATCAACTTAAAAAAAAGACAACTGAGGTTAGTGAACAATTGGATGAAGCCACAGAGGCCCGGAATCAGTATGAGCAGGACTTGAAAACCTGTATTCTGGACAGAGATCAGATCAGAAAGACTTATAATAGCCTTAAAGAGGATGCTGCAGATGTAATATATGTCAAGCAGGCCCTTTCAGAAACAGCAGAGGAACTCCAGGAAGTAAAACATAAATATACCATAGCCCAACAGGAGAATGAACATCTCAGGGATAATAGCAGAATAAAGTGGTTTTTAGCCGGTGGTGGGATCCTGATAGTTGGTTGGATTATAGGTCTTATAACAACCCGCGGACGTAAGCGCAGGCCTTCACTTCTTTAGGCCCTAACAAAATCTTGAGTTTTGCAAGAGACTTTTTATGATAAAAGACCTTACTGATGCCAAAATATTTAAATGTCCCAGGTGTGGAAAGCCAATTTCTTTTGAGGAAAATCCCTATAGGCCTTTTTGTAGTAAAAAATGCAAGATGATGGATCTTGGCGCATGGTTTAAGGAAGAATACCAGATATCAAGCCCTATGGAATCTGAAGATGAATTATTTGAGTTTGAGGTGCCTGAAGTAAGCAAAAGTGCCTGAATAGGTGGTATGCGCTTATGGAAAACTGATCGCGTCATTCCGGCGAAAGCCGGAATCCAGTGTCTTTTCAAAACGTTCAGTGATCTGGATGCCGGATCAAGTCCGGCATGACGAAAGAACTTTGGACTCTCAAGTTAAGGCACTATTCCGATTTATCTGGATTAGGAAATGGACTAAATATGGACGAGAAAATCGAAAAAGTTATCCCTTCATACGACGTAATTATTCTTGGGACAGGACCTGCCGGTCTGCAGGCTGCAATTCATGCAGCAAGGAAAAAGGCCAGGGTGCTGGTACTGGGCCGTCCGGAATCCAGCAGCCTTTACAAGGCCCATATTGAAAACTACTGTTGTGTGCCCGGAGTAAAAACAGGAGAGGAGCTCCTATTAACAGGTATGCAGCAGGCAGAATATTTTGGGGCGGAACTTCTACAAGAAGACGTTATAGCGACTGCTGTCCTTCAGGGTGAAGCATACCAGGTGACTACCGAGAGCGGAAAGACTTGCTCTACATATGCCCTGATAATTTCAACCGGAGTAACACGTAAAGGCCTCGGGCTTAAAGGAGAAAAGGACCTGGTCGGCAGAGGAATCAGCTACTGTGTTGACTGTGATGCAAACTTCTATAGGGATGCTGTGGTGGCAGTAGTGGGAGACGGGAGCGCTGCCGCCCATGGCGCAGTCACTCTGAGTAAGATAGCTAAGAAGGTAACGCTCATAACTAAAGATCTGAAGGTGAACCCTGCGCTCAAGGCAGAGCTGGAAAAAGGCAATGTGATAATGGCTGCCGGGTCCAAAGTAAAGGAGATCAAGGGCACCGACAAGCTGGATGCCGTTATGCTCAGAGACGGCACCGAACTTTCCCTTGACGGACTCTTTATTGAAAAAGGCGCCAAAGGGGCCATGGAGCTCGCGGCTTTTCTGGGAGTAAGCCTGGATCCGGAAAAATTCACTTATATTGTCACTGACAGAAAACAGGCCACCAACATAGCTGGCATCTATGCAGCAGGCGACATATGCGGACCTCCCTTTCAGATGGCAAAGGCCGTGGGTGAAGGTTGCGTCGCCGGTCTTTCCGCAGGCAGCTTTGCACTTAAAAGGAGACGGAAGGAGACCCAGGCCGAATGATATTAAAAGTCTATACAGTTGGTCCTCTGGATGTTCAGGCCTATATAATAGGATGCCCTGATACGGGCGAGGCCATGATCATTGATCCTGCAGGGAGTGAAGAAAAACTGGCAAAAGAAATCACCGATTCCGGCCTCACCCTGCGTTACATAGTCAATACCCATGGTCACCCGGACCACACCTGTGGAAATCAGAGAATGAAGGCCCTTACCGGAGCACCTGTGTTGATGCACAAAGCCGACGACATCATGTTCAGAAACCCTGAGACAGCCGAAATGTTCAGGGCGTGGGGCTTTGAGCCTGCTCCTCCGGCAGACGAATATATTGCCCACGGAGATGTGATCACGGTTGGCAATCTCAGGTTTGAAGTAATCCACACTCCAGGACATTCGCCTGGCTCAGTATGTCTTTACGGGCACGGCTATATAATTACCGGGGATACCCTTTTTGTCGGTGCTGTCGGCCGGACGGATCTGCCGGGAGGCTCATTTGAGACCTTGATCAAATCCCTCAAGACCCACATTTTCCCCCTTCCTGATCCCACCATAGTGCTTCCCGGGCACGATTACGGCGACCGCCCCACATCCACTATTGGACAAGAGAAAAAGACCAACCCCTACCTTACAGAATTTAGTGATTGAGTGATTTAGTGATTTGGTGATTTAAGGAATTTGTGATTGAGTTGTCTGTGTGTCTGTGGTCAAATCCAAACGAAATCCAGGGATCAAGAGACATACGGCACCAGGGATTGATCTCCTGAAAAAGGTCCTGATCTCCTGTCCGGTTGGTCTTCCCATCTGCAGTGTGTGGGATGATCTGGTCTCTGCTGTAAGGCAGAACCAGGTCATAATTGTCAGCGGGGAGACAGGTTCCGGGAAGACCACTCAATTGCCCAAAATATGCCTCGCAGCAGGAAGGGGTACGCATAGGAAGATTGCCTGTACACAACCCAGGAGGGTGGCAGCTATTACGGTGGCTGCCAGAGTTGCCGAAGAACTGGGGCCTCAAGGACCCAGACTCGTGGGCTACAAAATACGCTTTAAGGACAGTACAGGACCTGAAACCAGGATCAAATTTGTAACGGATGGCATGCTCCTGGCTGAAGTGCAGCAAGATCCCAAACTCAGGGCGTATGATACCATAATTGTAGATGAGGCCCATGAGAGAAGCCTCAATATAGACTTTCTCCTGGGGATACTCAGAAGACTCCTGCCGGTCAGGCCTGAACTAAAGGTCATTATCACATCCGCCACAATGGACACTGCACATTTCTGCCAGGCATTCGGCAAGGTCCCGGTAATAGAAATTGCAGGTCGCGGTTATCCCGTGGAGATACGGTACAAACCTACAGAACAAGATGAAGAAGCTGATATAACTACTGTTGAAAAGGTTATTTTTGCAACAGAGGAGATTAGGAAGAAAGATCCCTTTGGTGACATACTTGTCTTTCTTCCCACGGAGAGAGAGATACTGGAAACCGTCAAGATCCTAAAGGCCGGGTGCGAGGATGAGGCCCTGGTACTTCCCATGTACGGCAGACTGGCCGCTTCTGACCAGAAGCGCATATTCAAGGCAGCCCCTGTTCAGAAGATCGTAGTAGCTACGAACGTAGCCGAGACTTCCATTACAGTCCCTGGAATCATGTATGTCGTGGATTCGGGTCTGGCTCGAATTGCCCGCTATAACGTCAGGTCCCGCACAAAGGCACTTCCAATCGTTCCCATATCAAGGGGCAGCGCGGACCAAAGGGCAGGACGTGCAGGGAGAGTCCATGCCGGGGTCTGTGTTCGGCTTTACAGCGAAGAGGACTACGAGGATCGGCCCGAATACACTTTGCCTGAAATCCGCAGATCAAATCTGGCCGAGGTCATACTGCGTCTTTACGCAATGAAACTTGGGCCTGTTGATAAATTTCCTTTTGTGGATGCCCCATCTCCCCAGGCCATAAAAGAGGGATTTACCACCCTGAGAGAATTGAGGGCGCTGAATGCAGCAGGCAGACTGACCAGGACAGGGCGAATTATGGCCAGGCTGCCTCTTGATCCGCGAATTTCAAGGAT
>JAIWFS010000144.1:0-3933 GCA_048631505.1 archaeon
AAATCAACTGAACTGTGAACCTTTGAACCCTGAACCTTTGAACCTTTGAACCCCTACAACAGGAGCCGGAAGTGCCTATAAGAGCTGTTCGCGGATTTAAGGACGTATTGCCTGATGAGATTGAGCTCTGGCATCGAGTTGAGTCCCTTGCCCGCAGTGTTTTCAATGCCTTCGGTCTGAAAGAGATACGGATTCCTTTGCTGGAAAAGACCGAGATTTTTGCTCGGAGTATTGGCGAACTTACTGATATCGTTGAAAAGGAGATGTACACATTCATCGACAGGAGCGGTGATTCTCTGACCCTCAGGCCTGAGGCAACAGCAGGTCTTGTAAGGGCGGTAAACGAGCATAAGCTTTTTGCCCAGTCTCCGGTGCTGAAGCTGTTTACAACAGGGCCCATGTTCAGGCATGAACGGCCCCAAAAGGGCAGGCTCCGTCAATTTCATCAGATAAATGTGGAAGTGATGGGAACAAAGGCCCCTTTTTCAGATACTGAGGTCATCTGGATGGCATGGGACATTCTGGAGCAGCTTGGACTCAAGGATCTGCGTCTGGAAATCAATTCCCTGGGTTGCCCTGCATGCAGGCCCATGTATAGGGATGATCTGAAGGAATATCTTGAGGGTGTATTTCAGGATCTCTGCCCTGACTGCCAAAGAAGGAGCAAGATAAATCCTCTAAGGGTCTTTGATTGTAAGAACGAAGCCTGCAGGAAAATCATGGCCAAGGCACCCCTGAACAGGGAATATCTATGTACTGAGTGTGCGGACCACCTGGAAAAGGTCTTGGCCTTTCTTAAGACCTTGGACATACCATTTGTCATAAATCCTTACCTGGTAAGGGGGCTTGATTACTATGTGATGACCACCTTTGAGATAGTCTCTCCTGATCTGGGTGCCCAGAGCACAGTGGCTGCAGGAGGCAGATATGACGGCCTTTTAAAGGCCCTGGGCGGACCTGATCTTCCTGGAGTCGGGATGGCAATCGGGGTTGACCGGTTGTTGCTGCTCCTTGAAAAGGATAAGAAGGGACCATCTATTGATCTGTTTATAGCGGCTCTGGGTCCCAAGGCCAGGAAAGAGGTCATGCCCTGGATAAAACACTGGCGCCGTCAAGGACTGGCTGTGCAGATGTCATATGAGGAAAAGGGCCTTAAGGCCCAGATGAAGCAGGCCGGTAGGGCAGGGGCCCGTTATGTGCTCATAGTGGGAGAAGACGAGCTTGATAAAAAACAGGTGGTGCTCAGAGATATGATGACCCGCGATCAGCACGAGGTACCTGTTGATGATGTGATTTCAGCAGTGGAGAGTCTGGTTAGGAAGTAACCTTAAAGAGGTAATCTGAATGGATTTAATGGATGGGCTGAAGCGTACCCATGATTGTTATAGTCTTACAGAGACGGCCCTGGACCAGGACGTGGTCTTGATGGGATGGGTGCTCAGGCGGCGGGATCACGGGGGGCTTATTTTTATAGACCTTCGCGATCGCAAAGGGATCACCCAGGTGGTATTTGCCCCTGAGGTACACGCTGATTCACATCAAAAGGCCCACAGTCTCAGGAGTGAGTATGTAATTGCAGTAAAAGGCATGGTCCGCAGAAGACCCGAGGGCATGGCGAATCCAAAGATAAAGACCGGCATGATAGAAGTGGCATGCCATGATCTGCGCATTCTGAACACCTCTAAGACCCCTGCATTTTCCCTTGATGAGGAAGGGGAAGTATCTGAGAACCTGAGGCTAAAATACCGTTATCTGGACCTTAGAAGACCACACATGGTTGAGAGCATAAGTCTGCGGCACAGGGTCTGTCAGGCCATGAGGTCCTATTTGAATAGCCAGGACTTCCTCGAGATCGAGACCCCTATGCTGACAAGGAGTACCCCTGAGGGTGCCAGGGACTACCTTGTGCCCAGCAGGGTTAACCCTGGTCGCTTTTATGCCCTGCCACAGTCTCCCCAGCTCTATAAACAAATCCTTATGATCTCGGGCCTTGAGCGTTATTACCAGATAGTCAAGTGTTTCAGGGACGAGGACCTGAGGGCTGATCGTCAGCCCGAGTTTACACAGCTGGATATGGAGATGTCCTTTATTGATGAAGACGACATTGTTGACCTTATAGAGGGCCTGATGTGCTTCCTGTTTAAGGAGACCATCGGCAAGGACATTAAGACACCGTTTCGGAGGTTGACCTTTCAGGAGGCAATGGATCGTTTCGGGACCGACCGTCCGGATACGCGCTTTGGCCTGGAGCTCTGCGATATATCGGACATTGCTGCCGGATGCGGGCTGAAGGTCTTTCAGAAGGTGGTTTCTGCCAACGGTGTGGTAAAGGCCATAAATGCAAAAGGCATGGGGGATCTTTCCAGGAAGGACCTGGATGATCTTACTGAGTTTGCAATAGGCCTTGGGGCCAAGGGGCTTGCCTGGGTAAAAATAAAGGAAGACGGCTCCTGGCAGTCACCCATAGCGAAATTTTTCTCTGAGGAAGAGAAAATAGCAATAGTACAGCAGTTAGATGTGGCCCCGGGAGATATAATGTTCTTCGGGGCGGATCAAAAGGCCGCGGTATGCAGGGTCTTGGGAGAGCTCAGGATGGAGCTTGCCAGGCGCCGGAATCTTGTTCCTGAAGGAAAATTTAATTTTATATGGATTACTGAGTTCCCTCTGGTAGAATATGATGAAGATGAGGGAAGGTTTGTGGCCCTGCACCATCCATTTACTTCCCCCAGGACCGAGGATATGGAATTGTTATCCAGTGACCCTGCAAACGTGAGGTCCAGGGCCTATGACCTGGTTCTTAATGGAGTTGAGATAGGTGGAGGCAGTATTCGTATTCACCAGACTTCTGTTCAGGAAGCCGTCTTCAGAGCTTTATCAATCTCCGAAGAAGAGGCCCGCGACAAATTTGGTTTCCTTCTTGAGGCCCTGGCATATGGGGCCCCGCCTCACGGAGGCATTGCTTTTGGCCTGGACCGTCTGGTAATGCTTATGGCAGGAAAAGATACCATAAGGGATGTCATGGCCTTTCCGAAGACCCATAAGGCCCAGTGTCTATTGACCCATGCCCCTGCAAATGTAAGTATGGCTCAGTTGGCTGAGCTTTATTTGAAACCCGGCTGGAAGAAAAGTGCCTAAAGTGAGAGGAATAATAAATAAAATAGAACATTTTATTCAATACTTAGAATATATAATTCAGCGTTATGATTAAATAAGGAGTTTTTATGGCAAAGTGGAATCCCGGACGCAGATTATTGGATCGCCAAGGTGGTGAATACTGGAATTTCAATCTTCAGGATATCTCCCAGGCCAATCTGATGAGAGATATCTATCCATATAATGAGGTATGTCAAATTGATTTTGACCACAAGCACATGATGCCGTCTCCATGCGCAGACATGCTTATAACTGATACTACCTTCAGGGATGGCCAGCAGGCACGACCCCCATACAGTGTGAAACAGATTAGCGAGATTTTCGATTTAATGCACCGTATGGGAGGCCCAAAGGGGATAATCCGTCAGTCTGAATTTTTTCTGTACACCTCCAAGGACAAGGAAGCTGTGGATAAGTGCAGGGAGAAGGGATATGACTTTCCCCAGATTACAGGGTGGATAAGGGCAAAGGCCGAAGACCTGAAGCTCGTAAAGGAAATGGGCTTGGGGGAGACGGGTATCCTTACCTCTGCATCTGATTATCATATATATCTGAAGCTAAAAAGGACCAGGGCCCAGGCCATGGAGGCCTATCTGGCCATAGTTAAGGAGGCCCTGGATCTGGGAATGGTTCCCCGTTGTCATTTTGAGGACATTACCAGGGCAGACTTATATGGCTTTTGCGTGCCTTTTGCAATAGAGCTTATGAAGTTGAGAAAAGAGAGTGGGATAGATATTAAGATCAGGTTGTGTGATACCCTTGGTTATGGCGTTACATACC
>JAIWFS010000145.1:0-3935 GCA_048631505.1 archaeon
CCAGATAGACCTTTGTTCCATACTTGGCAGCATTCAAGGCCGCATTGATTCCGGCAATGCCACCACCGATTATCAGTATTGAGTCATTCATAAAATTACTCCGCAATCTTATACAGCGCGGCTACGCCGCTTAAAAATAAAGACCTTGGACAAGATAACAGGATAAACATGATTGTTTTCGTGCAAGTCCCCTCAGGCTTATCTATTTGAGTTGAATCCAGAAGGGATGTTTAAAGGAGGTTTTATGTCTCTTAAGCGGCGACGCCGCGTTTCATAAAATCGCGAAACGATTTTATTTCATATTTCTGTAATAATGATGGCGTTTGACTTACAGAGGGCTACACAGGTTCCACATCCCAGACAGTTTTGAGGCCGTGTCGGGTATGCCTTGTGTGACATGTCAAAGACATTAACCGGGCACATCTTTACACACTCCTCGCACCCGTCACATTTATCCGCATCAATATATACCAGATAGACTTCAAAAGTCTTATATCGTTTTCCCATCCCACTTATCGTCTATCAACTCGGTCAAAACGCCATTGAGTTTTTTAGGATGAATAAAGGCAAACTCGCAATTACGGAAGGGTCTTGCGATTTCCCCGTTTGGAGCCGGTATGAACGGATAATCCTTGGCTTTCAACTCATCAATGGCCTCCCGGGTGTTGTCCACATTAAAGCTGATAAGCATGACACCCTCACCGTTCTTCTCGATAAATTTGGCCACATCCCCATCAGAAGTGGTGGATTCCATCAGCTCAAATCCCACCTCACCTACCCAGTACCTTGCCACGTTTATCTTTTCAGGCTCATCAACATAGGCATCATCCGGCCCTGTTTTCCCCAACATAGGTTCCCAGATCTTTTTGGCCGCCTCCAGGTCTTTGACAGCAATGCATATATGATCTATCTTGTTTACCTTCATAGTTATTCCCCTTTTGATTGACTATTGACGGTTAAAAATATCTTCCAATCGTCAATAGTCAATAATCAATCGTCAATCCTAAAACGTTACTTTTTCCAAGGGAATTGTGATCGCATGATCAGGGCATACACAACCGCATTCGTTGCAGTCCTCACATATGAACTCCGTGACCACGATCCTGCCATCCTGCACCCTTATTGCCAAATCCGGACACGCCTCAACACATAAAGGCTGGATGTTCCCTCCGCACATCGTACATTTTTCTGTATCTATTTGAGCAGCCATATTTCACTCCTCTATTCTTCTTTGTAAAGTCTGAATAACCATTCTCCCTGTCCTCTGGGGATGGCCTTCAGCATTTCAATTTTTACTTTTATGTTAAGAAAGAAGCTAACATCTTCGAGCATGGTCTGAAAAAGCCTCTCTCTCGTCAAAGCGACTTCTTCCATGGGTACGCCGTACTGTTTAGCGGCGGTTGGCCACGGGCACCTCGTGCATTTCACGAAGATTTCTCCGGGGTTTTCACCCTTTTCAGCAAAAGCAATTCCTCCCTCGGTTATCCATAGACCTGCGAGGGACCTTCCCAGATTCATCATAAAGCCCTCTTCGCCTTTCAACCAATTCAGGCGGGGAAGAAAATCCTTACCCATGTCCTTGCCCATCATTTCAGCAGCCTTCAGGGCTACATCCAGAGGCTTTACATCAGGCCCGGCAATTTCTAGTGCGACCTCCCGCCACCGGTAAAAAGTTTTACAGATTTCTCCCTGGGCATTGTGGAGATTTCGCCATAATTTAGTAATTTCTTTTTCTGCATTAACTGGCATTTTTCTACCTCCTCCTTAGATCCTGATGCCGATCCGATAGCCGTCATGTACAGCGCTGGACAGGTTGCGGGGTACCAGGGCGTCTCCAATGACAAAAAGTTCGATACCTTCTGCCTGGACCACCTTCTTGAAACTGTCGTTTGCTTCCCGCTCGGACACAATCACAGTGTCGCATTTGACCGGAAACCGATATCCATCAAAGGTTTTTACAATGATTTCACCGTCATTAATTTCTTCTATATCACAGCCGTTATAGGCCATAATGCCATTCTGCCGGAGATAAATCATGTATCGCCATTTGAAGGATGGGTTTATGTCAAATCCAGCGGTTTTTTCCCTGCCAACGATAGTGACCTTTTTGCCTTTATTGACAAGATGAAGGGCCACGCCAATGCCAGGTTTGCGGTTCCCCCAGACGACCACGTTTTCACCAACTTCAGCCTTACCAGCCATTACATCCAGTACATTGACCACGTTTTCGCGATCCCCGCCCGGGCCCTGGATCTTTGAATAGACAGGACCTGTGGCCAGAACCACGGTGTCGGGCATCTCTTCCTGGATCAGATCGTCCGTTACCTCGGTGCCGAGATGGAACTCGACACCTGCCATTTCACACATCTTTTTCTGATAGCTGACACAGGTCATCAATTCCTCATCCCCATAAGGAGCCCGTGATGCCTCCAGCAGGGTGCCTCCAAGCTCCTCCCGCTTGTCATAGACTTGCACTTCGTGCCCCCTTTGGGCCGCCACATAGGCACATTCAAGGCCTGCCGGACCCGCGCCAACGATCATAACCTCCTTTTCTTCCTCTGCTTTTTGAGGATAAAAGCTTTCGTCATGTTCGTGCGCGCACAAGGGATTTATGTAGCAGGTCATGGGTGCATCACGGAACAGCCTGGCAAGGCAAAGGTTACACGCCACACAGTGCCTTATCTCGTCTTCTCTTCCCTCTAATACTTTCTTGGGCATTAAGGGATCAGCAATCATTGAGCGGCACATTTCCCAGATATCTAATTCACCGTCTCCGATTGCCTTGTTTGGTCTGTCAGGCGTGAACAATCTATAGGCCATCTGGATGGGTATTTTCACATGCTCCTTGGCCCTTTTGGCCAGATGGAGCCAGTTCCCCTGAGGAATGTCCCGGCTGATCACAGGATAGATGGATTCCTGCCACCCAAGGGTACAACTGATGTAATCCGCTCCTGCTTCTTCGGCAATCTTGTAAGTCTCCATGGATTCCTCGGGTGTATTTCCCCGGACATCATCCAGAAGCTCTTCGGAACAGAGCCGGATACCCACAGGAATATCAGGGCCGCACACTTCCTTTACCCCCTGGATAATCTCAACCATGGCCTGGCACCTGCCCCTTATGTCGCCGCCATACTCATCCGTTCGCCTGTTTGTATAGCTGGAGAGAAAATTGGAGATCAGGTACCCCACAATGCCTGAAATCTCTATTATGTCAAAACCAGCTTCAACACCTCTTCTCGCGGCATCAACGCTCTGCTGTACCATCTCTTTGACTTCTGCGTTGGTCATCTCATACATAGGCTTAAAGATTCGGAGACGCTGGGGCACAGTGGACGGGCCGTGACCACTATCAACCTCTACCGCGCCGACCCTGCCGCAATCCATCAACTGGAAACCGGCAACGGCCTTTTCCTCATGAATCGCATCAGCGAGCCTCTTAAGACCGGGGATATACTTGTCATCCCAGCAGGCTGCCTGACCCACATATCCCTGCCCCTTACGGGCTTCGTCCATGTATACGCCCTGCATAAAGCACAGACCACCCACGACACCTTCAGCCCGCCTTTTCATGTAGGCGACATCGGCATCGGTCACAAAACCATTGAGGTCGTTCAAATTTTCCTCTGTGGCCGCATACTTGATTCGGTTAGGCACGATAAGATTGCCTATCTGAATCTGCTTGAACAAATGGGGGTATGCCTTTGCCCCCGGGTATGATGAATAGTCCCATTCAAATAGTAACTTTGCCATCAATCAACCCTCCTTTACGTTTCTCTTGTGAATAAAAAGAGTCTACACATAGCTTTAATGTAGCTTTGATGTAGCTGTCATGTCAACTGCAAAATCCCAGCAATTCTAATTATGACCTTTTGACCTTGCTAATGCAGGACCGTGGGATCTCTTTTTAAAGGCCGCAATCCCGCTGATAAGCGGGA
>JAIWFS010000146.1:0-3922 GCA_048631505.1 archaeon
CCCTGCTTCAGCGGCAGGTCCTGACCTGCGCGAGATGATACTCGGGTCTGAGGGACGTTTGGGCGTCTTGACTGAGATTAAGGTTCGGGTTACAGAGCTACCGGAGAGGGAACGTTTTCATGTTATGTTTTTCCCTGACTGGCATACGGCAATGGATGCCGTGCGACGTGCCATACAGGGTAAAATTCCCTTATCCATGTTGCGGCTCAGCAGCGCCGCTGAGACACAAACCCAGCTTGCGCTTGCCGGTCACAAACGCCTGGTGGCATGGCTGGAGAAACTGTTGGCCTGGCGTGGTGCGGGTGCCGAAAAATGCATGCTTATGTTTGGCATCTCAGGCACCAGAACTCAGTACCGAACAGCGTTAAAACAGGCACTTCGAGTTTTCAGAGGAGGAACAGGATTTCACATTGGCAAATACCTGGGACGTAAGTGGGTAGAGAACCGTTTTCGCGCGCCTTATCTCAGGAATTCCTTGTGGGAAAAGGGTTATGCGGTGGATACTCTTGAGACGGCCACTGACTGGCAGAACGTGGATCACATGGTGGATGCCATCGAAGCTGCCTTGGGGGGTGTGCTTGCCTGCGAAAGGGAGCGGATTCATATATTCACCCACCTCTCGCATATATATTCCCAGGGGGCGAGTATTTACACCACATACCTGTTTCGAGTTGGCAAAACCCACCAGGAGACCTTTGCGCTCTGGGAGCGTTTAAAAACCGCAGCCTCACAGGCCATTATCGAAAATCATGGCACCATCAGCCACCAGCACGGCATCGGGCTGGACCATGCGCCTTACCTGGTAGCAGAGAAAGGCGAGCTTGGCATAGCCGCCATTAAAACACTATGCAGACAATTTGACCCTGATGGCATGATGAATCCCGGAAAGTTAATATAGCCGCAAAAAGGCACAAAATACACAAAAAAATAATTTACATATTGGAATATCATGAAATTTTCTGTCATCAATGAACAATACCCGTTGATCCTGGCTTCTGCTTCTCCCCGGAGAAAGCGGTTGCTGACCCAGATGGGACTTCCCTTCCGCTCGGTTGCAAGCAACGTGAGTGAGAAAGGGCTCAGCGGTGATCCTACGGAAATATCTCGTCTCCTGGCTGAAAAAAAGGCCTTTCAGGTTTACTCCAAAAACAAAGAGTCGTGGATTCTGGGAGCTGATACTGTTGTGGCTATTGACCATCACATGTTAGGCAAACCTGAGAATAGCGACAAAGCAAGACAGATGCTTGGTCTCTTAAGCGGGAAGGAGCACAGGGTCATAACGGGGATTTGCATCCTCACCCCTTCAGGCAAGGTGGCCCATTCAGAGGCAGTCACCACTCTGGTCCGGTTCATAAAACTTACCGGGCAACAAATAGAGGCTTATATCAGTACGGGCGAACCTTACGGGAAGGCCGGCAGCTATGCCATACAGGGGATCGGATCATTTATGGTGGAAAGCATATCAGGGTCTTATACAAACGTCGTGGGACTGCCATTATGCGTCCTGATCAAAGTCTTACTCACGGTGGGCGCCCTCAGGAGTTTCCCGCTGTCTGAAAATCTCTGATAGAATCACACCGCCTGCAACCCCAACATTGAGTGACTCCACATGCCCGGAAGTGGGAATGCTGACAATCTGGTGACAGCGCTCTCGCACGGTCCGAGTTAAGCCCTTCTGTTCACTGCCAAAGACCAAAACCAGGTCCCTTTTCCAGTCAAACTGATAAATGGATTCACGACTCTCGCCCGATGCACCAATGATCCAAAAGCCTTTGCTTTTCAACAAATCCAGAGCACGCCCCAAATTCACAACCCGGGCAATGGGTAGATGCACATAAGCCCCTGAAGACCGTTTTAGCACCTGGGCGCTCACAGCCGCAGATCGCTTCTTGGGAAGGATCAACCCATGCACCCCAAAAAAGGCCGCTGTCCTGATAAGAGAACCCAGGTTCCCTTCGTCCGTAATGTGATCTGCTGCTATCAATAGGCCCTGATCCTTATTTTTTAAAGAGATATCGATGAGATGATCTACATCCGAGTAGGTAAATTTTTCTGCCAGTGCCACAATACCCTGGTGCGCTATGTCGGGTAAAAGCTGAGACAGTTCAGAACCTTTTCTCAAACGAACAGGGATCTTTCGTTCCTCCGCGATTCGAATGATTTCCTCTGTTCGGGCCGGTTTTTTCCCTTCCGCGATCCAGACCTCTTTGATCCAGACAGGGCCGTGGGCCAGGGCCTCCCGAACACCATGAAAACCAGGTATCAAGTATGGAGTTTTTTCCATGATCAATTACCCGAAAGCCCTCTTGGCCAGCAAGGCTGCACCAAGGGCCCCTATGATCTGGGGTTCGCTGTGGATATGAATTGGTTTCCCCAATCTTTCTTCCATGAGTACCACCACACCACTGTTTTTAGCCACACCTCCTGTCATGGTCACCTCGCCGTTTACCCCAATGGACTTAACCATGCTCCAAACACGGCTAACAATGGCCCGGTGAAGACCACGGAGGATTTCCTCCCTGGGGTGGTTCCGGGCCACTAAGGAAACAACCTCGCTTTCTGCAAATACAGTGCAGACACTGCTTATCTGTACCTCGCCTTTCGCATGAAGAGACAGATCGCCCATTTCATCTAAGGGTACCCGAAGTTTGGCCGCCATCACTTCCAGAAAGCGCCCTGTGCCGGCAGCACACTTATCGTTCATCGTGAAATCCACTACCTTGCCACCCTCTCCAACCCGGATCACCTTGGAATCCTGGCCACCAATGTCTATGACCGTGCCAGTATCCGGAAAGAGGTAATATGCCCCCAGCGCGTGACATGAGATTTCGGTGAATTTTCTGTCTGCCAGGGGCACGGAAACCCGGCCATATCCCGTCGCCACAATTTTTGCGAGATCTCCGCGGCCTATGCCAGCCTGTGCCAACGCCTTTTCAAGTGCATCTTCGGAAGCTTCAGTACTGTTCGCCCCGGTTTCTATAATGCTGTGGCCGCACACCTCACCTCCACCGTTGAGAATGACTACATCTGTGCTGAGAGAACCTACGTCTATGCCGGCAAAATAGTCCAAACCCTATCCCTCCATTGCCTCAAAAAAGGCCTCTAACCGGGTTCGGGTCTGCTCCTCGGAGTAGGCCCGGGAGTCGGTAATATCCGCCTCAATAATCACCGAAGGCACCTCCAGTCGTTCCATTAACAGGCGCTTCAGGTCATACTGTCCCACCGAATAAGGCTTGCAGCTTCTGGCCGAGTGGATTACCAGCCCATCCACCTGATACTCCTTTATAAGCCGCTCCATGAGTTCCAGCCGGCTGTTGAGATTGTTGTTGAGGATCACCAGGCTGTATGCCCTGGCCATGGACTCAAAGGGCCGGTTTTCATCCATATATGGGGTTGTCTCGGCCCAGGCATTGGTGTATGTGGCGGTGACAAAGTTCATGCCCTGCCCGGCGAAGAGACTTGAGTGATCCCGCATCTTGTACCAGATGGCGATATTGTCCCACATCAGCCGCTTACGTTCATGTTTGATAGCTCCCACACCACGGGACACCCGTTCCCTGAGCTCGGCAAGAAGGGTACGGTAGTATTCCAGTGCCAATGGAAGCCCCCTCAGGGAAACGATGGGGACCATATGACCAAAGGCATCGAATATGGTCATGGGCGCCGGTCTGGCTTTCATAGTAGCCAGTACTGCGCCCCATGTGGTCGAGGCATCCTTGGCCATACTGACGTATTCCTGAAGCTTCCGGTAATTAAATTGTCGTCCCGACACCTGCTCCAGTACGGGTATCATTTCTTCTAACTGGCGAACCATATACGAGATATCGCTATCAGTAATCTCCCTGAAATTGTAAGGCGTGTCAAATAAGATCAAAGGGACTTTCAAGTAATGGGACAGGGCCTTGTACCAGTAAGCCACTGT
>JAIWFS010000147.1:0-3859 GCA_048631505.1 archaeon
GATTTCACGGATTATACGGATGGCTATGGATTAGGTTTATACTGTGAAATCTGTGAAATCTGTGTCTAAAATTTTCTAAGTCCGCCCGAAGGGCGCTAAGTTCTCAAGTTCACTCAGAAACAGCGTAGACAGCGTCCCGTAGATATGCAGTTCTCCTGTCATTGCGAGGGAGGTACGACCGAAGCAATTTCCTGAAAATACGGGGATTGCTTCGTCGTTCGTTCCTCACTCCTCGCAATGACAAGTCGCAAGCAGGACTTTTCGTTCAGGCACTATTCAGCTTGGGGACGGCTTCCCTATAGTTTTATCCTGGTTGGCGTCAGAAAGGCCTTTATCCTGCTGTTTTTGAGTGTCTTCAAGGCCATCTATGCCAAAGAGACGGCAAGCAGCGTCCAATATCATATCGCTATTTTTTTCTTGAGCCCCCTTTTTGATATAGACTATGGGATCGTGGAGTATCTTCTGCACAATGGACCTGGTGATGACATCCAGGGCCTTTTGCTGCTCATCATTGAGGGATTCAAGGACCTTATGGCTCCGCGAAATCTCTTTCTGCCTCACTGCCTCGGCCTTTTCCTGAAGGTGTTGAATTACAGGCACCACATTCAGAGATTCCATCCAGGCCATGAACTTGATAACCTCGGCCTCCACCATGCGATCCGCTTTGGAAGCTTCCTTCTCACGTTCTGCCTTGTTGAATTCTATAACCCCTTTCAGATCATCAATGTCGTATAAATAGACATTGTCTATATCATTGACCTTGGGATCAATGTCTCTTGGCACTGCAATATCAATAAAGAACAGGAGACGATGACGCCTGGGACGCATAATCCGTTTCACCTGGTCCTTTCTGAGAATAATCCCAGGGGCACCGGTAGAGCTTATAACTATGTCCGCATCAACCAGAGCGTCCCCCACCTCTTCCAGGGATATGGCGCTTCCTCCAAGGGATCGGGCGAGATCTACTGCCCGGGAGAGTGTACGGTTGGCCACGACCAGCTTGTCGGCACCGCTGGCAATAAGATGCTGTGCGGCCAACTCAGCCATTTCCCCCGCACCTATCAGCATGCCGTTTTTGCCCGCAAGATCCCCAAAAATCTTTTTAGCAAGCTCGACTGCCGCATAACTGATAGAGACGGCATGACTTGCGATCCTTGTTTCAGTCCTGACCCTCTTGGCCACAGAAAAGGCCTTGTGGAGCAGACGATTGAGGACCAGGCCCGCAGTCTTAGCCTCTGAGGCCATGCGGTAGGCATCCTTCAACTGACCGAGGATCTGGGGCTCCCCTACAACCATGGAGTCAAGGCTGGAGGCTACCCTGAAAAGGTGCCTGATAGCAGACATGCCTTCGTATTCATATAGTGCCCCCTGGAGTGTGTTGGAATCCATTTTTCCCCTATCCAGCCACAGCTCTTTTATTGATTCTTTGACCTCATCCAGGCGATTTGCAGAAACCAGGACTTCTACCCTGTTACAGGTGGAAAAAAACACAACCTCTTCGCAGGAAGGAAGCTCGGCAAACAGTCTCAGGGCAGGGGTATCACTTCCGCTCAGGGAAAGGCGCTCCCGCACTTCCACAGGTGCAGTGTTATGATTCACTCCCAAAAGGACTATCTGCGGACTATTTAAGCCAAGTGGCATAGGAATGGGCACCAGAAAGTAACAGACTTACTCCCAGGAAGGTAAAGACCAAAACAGCAAAACCAACTAATGTCATAATAGCAGCCTTTCGCCCTCGCCAACCCACTGTAAGTCGCTGATGAAAAAGGGCTGCATAAACAAACCAGGTAATCAGTGACCATGTTTCCTTTGGGTCCCAGCTCCAGTATGATCCCCAGGCCTTCTCAGCCCAAATGGATCCGGTCACTATCCCCAGGGTCAGCAAGGGAAATCCCACAGTCAAACAGCGCTCGTTCATGGCATCCAGGGTCTCAAGGGAAGGCAGCCTCTGAAACACGGCCCCTAGTCGCTTCTTTTTTATCTGCCTTTCCTGGAGCAAGAACATAATGGCAATACAAAAGGCCAAGGCAAAAATAGCATCTGCAAACAGGCAGATAATGGCATGAATAGGGAGCCAGATACTCTTGAGGACCGGAGGCAGAGGCAGAATTTCCTTTGACTGAAAAGATGACGCAGTCATTATAATCATTGCGAAAGGTATCACAAAGGCCCCAAGAGATTTTATTTTGTGCCACCATTGAAACAGGAGAAAAGATCCAACCATTGCCCAGGCCAGGAAAGACAGAGAATCGTGGAGGTTAACAAGAGGAGGATGGCCCCCTACAAACCACCGCATTAAAACAGCCGCAGTATGAAAACCAAAACCCACGGATAAAACCACAGTGGCAATCCGTTCCGCATCTTTTCTGAGGGTAATGATATGGACAAGAAAGCCGACCGTACTGATAAAATATATAAAGACTGTGATCTGAAAAAGGAATTTATGCATGATGGAAAAATTTTAAAGATATTAAATGAAATATTCTAAATGCTGAATTGAGAGAAAATTAAAAGGCAATTCATTAATTTATACTCATTATCTAAAATTCAAAACTATATTGATAGCCTCCTCACCATAGAGAGAAACAGCCCATTTCTCTACCCTGTCCCATTCACCATCTCTAACCCAGGCCATTACTTCCGGGTCTGCAAGGGACTGGCAGAGATCCTTTCTGGTCACTGGATCTTCATAAGATTTAATTATTAACTGCCTCAATTCCCCCAACAGTGATACATAGTCGCCATAGAAGGAACCAAGGCTCTGTTCAAGCTCTTTTCGAAGGCGCTGGGCAAGGGCAGGACTCTTGCCTCCAGTAGATATGGACAGGCAGAGATCCCCTCGCCTGACTACAGAAGGGACAATAAAACTGCAAAACTCCGGCAGGTCTACAACATTACAAAAGATTCTTTGTGATAATGCCTCTTTATATACTAATTCCTGGACCTCAGTATCATCAGTAGCGGCAATCACCAGCCAGGCCCTGTCCAGATCTTCCGGGACAAAGGCCCTTGCTACATGGTCTATCAGGCCATCTGATGCCATTTCCCCGAGTGCCTCTGTTACCTCAGGGCTGACGAGCTTGACATGGGCACCGGCGCTCAAAAGGCCCTGCACTTTACGTTCAGCAACGCCTCCTCCGCCCACGACAACAACTTTCTTATTTCTCAAGTCCACAAAAAGCGGATAATAACTTTGGTAGGAAATTTTCTGTTTCATAGATTGAATAATATCAAGCAAATGTAAATCAGGCAACAACCGTTTATTCATACAGCCTGTTTGCCGTTCGCCCAGGAGTGTAAACGGTTACACATCATAAAAATTCATGAGGTCCATAGGTGAGGCATCCAATCAGCTACCTCGCTTGCCAGGTATCCCCAGTTGCCCTTGACCTTTGCCAGTTGATCCGATGCCTGTCCATGTGCAAAGACAGAAAGCCTTGCAGCGTCCCATGCATCATAGCCTTGGGCCAAAAAGCCCCCGATAATGCCGGTAAGCACATCTCCCATGCCCCCTGACCCCATGCCGGAGTTCCCCGAGGAGTTCAAGGCAACCCTTCCATCGGGTGCGGCAATTACAGTCCCTGCCCCTTTAAGGACCACAACGGCCTTTGAGGAACGGGCAAGGGAAAGGGCTGCTGCTATGCGGTCATGCTGGACCTCGGCAATCGTGCATCCGAGCAGATGGGCCATTTCACCAGGATGGGGTGTTAATGTCCGGGGCTGTTTTGCCCGTGCTACCGGACTGTGATCCGTGCCCAGGGCGGTAAGCGCGTCGGCATCCGCTATCATAGGTATAGGGACTGTTTCAAAGAGAAGGCGCACAACATCCTGGGTCTCCTTATTAAGCCCCAGGCCGGGT
>JAIWFS010000148.1:0-3843 GCA_048631505.1 archaeon
CAAACATGGAAATGGTGCTGGATGTTTACAAACGCCCATTCGATTCCAGGTTCCCTGTGGTATGCATGGACGAATCCCCAAAGCAGTTGATTGAGGAGACAAAAACTCCCATTCTGGCATCACCAGGGCAGCCGGCTAAATATGATTATGAATACAAGCGTTGCGGTGTGTGTAATATTTTCATGGCCTGCGAACCCTTGGCCGGAAAACGTATGGTTAAGATTACCGAAAGAAAAACAAAGAGGGACTGGGCTTATTTCCTGGAAGAGATTGCCGCACAGTATAAAAGTGCTGAGAAAATCACACTGGTGATGGACAATCTGAACACGCACACACCCGGATCATTCTATGAAACTTTCCAACCGGACAAGGCAAAGGCATTATGGGGCAGATTCGAATTTGTGTATACCCCAAAGCACGGGAGTTGGTTAAACATGGCAGAAATAGAATTGAATGTGCTTACGGGGCAATGCCTGAATAGAAGGATTGACGATATTAAGATTGTCAGAAAAGAAGTGCGAGCGTGGCAAGAATTCAGAAACAACAAAAACGCCACGGTTAATTGGCAGTTCACAGCCGAAGATGCCCGGATAAAATTATCGCGTCTTTATCCGACACTTGAATGTTGACATGACACTAGATGAAATGTCGCCTCATATACCCCTCTAGCCGGTCATATGCCTCGTTCAGGATATCTTCAGGAGGAAGAAAGACCACACGGAAGTGCGGGGTCTCAGGCAGGGGACCAAAGCCGCTGCCATGTACCACGACCACACCGGTCTCACGGATAAGGCCCTTTACGAATTCCTTGTCATCTACATCTTCCTCGATCCTGGGAAAGGCATAGAATGCCCCGTCAGGTCTCTGGCAGGATATGCCCGGAATCGCATTTAGCCTTTCGACTGTCAGGTCCCTGCGTCGAATCAGTTTTTCTGTCGTCTCTTTAATATGGATCTGGTCGCCGTTCAGGGCGGGTGATATTGCAAACTGCTTTGGGTGCGAGGCGCAGAGCCTGGCCCTCACAAGCTTTTTCATGGCCTCGGTGTAATCCCCCACAAGCTCTGGAGCCCCGCTTACTATGGACCATCCGATACGGAAACCAGGGGCAAGATAACACTTGGAAAGGCCGTTAAATGTCACTATAGGGAGCTCTTTGTCCAGTGAGGCTGTACTGATGTGGTGCTGGCCGTTCAGGATGAGTTTGTCGTATATCTCGTCGCTGAGAATTACCAGGTTATAACGCCTTGCAAGTTCTATTACCTGGCGCAGGGTATCCTCACTATACACTGCACCTGTAGGATTATTGGGGTTTATGATCACAATTGCCCGTGTGTTTTCATCTATCTGTTTCTCTATGTGATCAATATCCGGCTGCCAGGCATTGTCTTCGTCCAGCAAATAAGGCCTGGCCTCACCAATCAGACGGCTGAGAAGCGCATTGTAAAGGGGATAGCCTGGTGATGGAACGAGCACATTTTCGCCCTTGTTCACCAGGGCGGAGAGTGCAAAATCAATGGCCTCACTGGCGCCCGTGGTAATCAGTATCTCATACGGCTCTATGCCGCTTTCCACGGCTTCCTGCCTCACGGCCTCAATGGCCTCCGGCACCCCCTCAGAGGCGGAATACCCGGTGTAATCATCCAGCATTGCCTTGTAGGTGGCATCTATGAGGTGTCTGGGTGTGTGAAAATCAAAGAGCACAGGATCACCTATGTTAAGATAAAAGAGATCACCGCCGGCGGCCTTTCTCTTATCAGCGACCAGCACGATATCCCTTATGGCATAAGCAATATGCTCTGTCCGTCTTGAAGGGTTGATTTTCTTAAGTGTACTCATATCGATTATACCTCAATGAAGACTCAACAGACTTAACAATCATCATCCCAATGAATTCACCCAAAGCCCTTTATTGTCAACTTAAATTTTACCCCAACCCCACACAAACAACCCAATCCTTCAATCCATCAATCACCAAATCACCCAATCCTATGATGGTCCCTCCCAAGATAAAAATTCAGCCATGAGGAGGTGCTGTAAAGGGTCCAGTCTCGTGGAGGAATCCGGGGACCACCCAGCCTTTCCTGTTTACCAAGGCTCTGGAGTCGTTCATATACCTTTACGTAAAAGCACTTCTGCCTTCCAGGCCAGACCTCGCACCAGCCATCTCTGCTACCTCCACAAGGGCCGTTCAGAAGGAACTTGGAACACTGGGACTGGGGACATAGAAATCCCATTTCCCCCAAGGCACAATCTCCACAGCGCCGGCAGTCATAGAGCCATTCTTTTAGCCAGTATTCAAAAGACGTAAAATGCCTTTTTGAAGATGAACCATCAATCCATCCGGCCATCCTGCGCAGGGAATTAAAAAGAGGTTTTCCCGGTTCAAAGGCAAGCTCGTGGAAAAGGCGTCCGAGACTCAGGCCAAGTGAATCCCTTAAAGAAAGACTGACCTCTGACCCGGGATTTGGTTCATCATGGTTGAGCCAGGTTTCAGGGTCTTCCTTGAAATACCAGAATTTCCACTCCTCTGGAAAAAGAAACTGGCATGTAAAGAGCTTCCAGCGATCGCCTATCTCATTGGCCCGCTCAATGACCCATCTAACATGGGAGTATTTGAGACCAGGGCCGCTGAGGTGTACCCCTTCGTAGCCAATACCCTTCAGTATTGACACCAGCCGGGCTGCACGCTCCAGCCTGGGACCCCCCTCCTGGTCATCCGATATGGCCTCCTGTTCCATACGTTCAAGAAGCCTGTCCGGCAAAATACATCCTGGAATTTCTCCCCTGCACAGGGTTCTGGCCAATCCTATCGTTGGTATAAATACTGTCCCTATAAGAGGTACCCTGAGGCCTTCCCTGTCCATAAACCGCCTGAGCTCATCGAATTTGCGTACGTCAAAACCCATTTGTGTTATTACAAAGCTTGCTCCGGCAGCTACCTTCCGTTTGAGCTTCAAGTATTGGGGGATAAGCTCTGATTCCAGGCGTTTGAAGGGAGATACGACACAGCCGGCATGGAAGCTCATGGGGGCCAGCTTTATACCCCCAAATGGTGCCTTGGAATCAAGGACAAACCCCCGGTTCATATGGGAGATCATGTCCAAGACCTGGACTGAATCCAGATCGAAGACAGGTTTGGCGTTTCCCATAAATCCGTATCTGGGATAGTCCCCGGTGAGCACCAATAGGTTTTTAAGACCGGACCGATCAAGCACAAACAACTGGCTCTCCACGAGATTACGGTTTTTGTCCTTGCAGGAAAAGTGGATGATTGGATCGATCCCAAGGGCCATTATCTCAGAGCCAAGGGCCCTGGGCGAAAGCGCTGGGTGTCCTCCGGCGTTGTCTGTTATGGAGAGGGCGCTGATCAAGCCGCCGGCTGCTGCCTCTCTGGCAAACTGGAGGATTTCGTCAATGGCCTTGCCCTTTGAAGCCCTGGCGGGCACAAGCTCAAATGTAACTACAAAGTCGCGTTTTGCCCCTTTGACATCATATCCAGAATCCCTTTGGGCCAGACGCTCTTCCATGGCCTTTTGGAGCTTTGAGTAAAGAGAACCGGGGGAGAATTTGGTGATTTGGTGATTTGGTGATTTGGTGATTTTTTTTATCCTCCGCGTAGCTTACGTTTATCACCTATTCGTATGGTCACCCGCTGGTTGTCCAGATACTCAAGGAGCGGGATCATGTATTTTCTGGAAAGTCCTCCGGCAAGGTCCCGAAATTCGTTTATGCTAAGCTCGCCGTGCTCTTTGATGAAACGAATGACCATGTCCTTAATTTTATCCAGGGCGCTGTGGTGGTAATAAAGATCGTCCTTCAGACGCACAAGAATCCCTTCCCTGA
>JAIWFS010000149.1:0-3799 GCA_048631505.1 archaeon
TTTTGTATAGACCTTGAGGGGATGGATTGTCAAATTTAAAAGGTGATGTCGAGTAGAGAGAAAAGATTAGATTATCCTTGGGTGAGGTGCTTGTGTTTGGTGGTGAGTGTTAAGGCTGCAAAAGACTGTGACCATAAAGGTGAAGGCACAAAAGGTGAATAACCTATTTGCCACGGAGAGTTTAAAAAAATCCTGACTACCCTTTACCCTGCCTTTGTGTCCTTCCTTGTGGGGATGAGAGGAGAAAAACCTCCGGCTACCCGATTATCTGCTCCATCTCAGTTATTACTCTTATTTTCAAAGTGAACGAAGTCAATCAAAAACACTGCACCAAGAAAGAGTGCCTTCAGTTTGCTGTCCCATTCTTTCGGAAACATTACACCGAAATTATCAGCGTCAGTGAAACCTTCCTTCAGTAGACCGCTCCACTTCTTTGTTATCTTTCCATACTCAATATTATTATTCCTGATTTGGAATGTCCATGGGTGCAGTATGGGACCGAACAACTGGAACACCTCTTTACCTGAACTATCAAGCACTGAATATATGCGCCGTAGTAACGAAAACCGTTTCTGTATAACACCCAGCGATTGACCCTGTGAATCAACAATTTCGGCTCTGTGGAAGTAGAATCGAAATGGCCGAATGACACGCAAAACCACGTCACCATCTTCTGTTAAAACAACAAGAGTAAACGGACGGAGTGCCTTCAGAAACAATCGGAGTAATGTCGACCCAGCTTCCTCAGCGGCAAGATACATCCTGTTACCAGACGTATCTGATATGATATATTTGTTTTTCGTCTCGAAGCCCGAGAGAATTTCGCCCCATTCCTTCTGTTGACTCACCGTGAGTCCGCTAATTGATGATAATTTATCCATTATAGGCTCATACTGATTCTTACTCAGATAGCTGTTAAAGCTCACCAGCCGCGCCAAAAGACTTGCCCGTCAGGCCGCTGACGTTCTCGCGGTCTGGTGCAGCGCCTTGTTCGGTGCTAATTTTCTTCGATCAACCAAACGGCTAAATGGATTTTGTTCCGACTTTTGAAGTTCAGCTACCATATCATCTAGATTGTAGTTATGCTGCTTGGCGAATTCATCTCTATTCCGCCATACTTCTTCGATAATATCATTCTTCATCATGACTGCTTTCCTCCATGATCTCGATAGGTGTACAAATTTCCGGGCAGGTAAAGCCTGTAGCAGAGCAGCTTGAACGAATTTTAGGCTTTGTTGCTGGATTATCTATGTGTCGGCAATTCCATGTAAGAAGATAATCAATCTTATGAACTGCGGCTATAGCGATATGAAGAGCATCCGCTTGAGCGCGAGGCGGAAATGATCCATCTGAAATTAATACAGTGGTCAATTGTTTTACTTCTTCAGTAATGGTTAGTTCCGCAAGTTCTTTCATGTATTCTAATCTTCGATTAGCTGCGTCAGGGTTGCCGGCACGTGCTTCTCTTACTACCAACTCGGAAATGAACAAGTCATAGTCATACCGCCTTTCCGCCCACCATTGAGATGTGACTTGTTGGCACGCTGCAGTCAGCAAATTGCTGCTAAGACGGCCAGCTAAATAGCTGATAACTGAAGTTTCTAAATATACGCTTTTTTTCATGGTTTCAGTTTATGTTGTATGAAAGATTAAAGCAAGTTTCTTGTCCCTCACCGAACATTATATTCTACAAATTCATATCATAACAAGTCCAGGCTATTGTAAAGAAAATTTCAACAAGGAAACCCCCTTAATTTCGAACTTGGCTTAAGGAAATATGTTGGATAGTATATTTATTGGGTATGAGTAATAGCCAACATAGTAACAGAAGGCCAGCCTTCCAAATTCCTCCATACCGATTCTTGTTATTCGCTAACTTTTTGTATATGCCTTGAGGGGATGGATTGTCAAATTTTTTCACCCCACGATTACCTTAAGACAACCATTTCCCTCCACCGATACCTCACATTCAGGAGGCACAAACACTGTGCATCCTTCATCTTCTATCACCACTGGTCCTTTGGCGGAAAAAGATCGCCAAAGGCTTTCTCGTTGGTAAACAGGTGCCGGAGCAGGGCCGGAAGATAGCAAAATGGTTCTATTGGCAACAGGCGGCAAAGGGGACACGTTTGTAACTCCCGGCAAGGAAATTTCCTCTCTTGGCATGATGGCTGAAAGTCTTACAGTCACCACTTCTACAGCAGGACCATTCTCCAGGGTGTATCCGTAGCGTTTTCCAAAGGCCTGGTAAAATCTTTCGGCCATGTCAGCCTCTTTGTCATAAGGAATGGTGAGATGAAAACTCTGTCCTTTGTAACGCAGATCAAGGAACGGCCTGAACACTGTATCTTTGATATTCAGTCCCTGGCGTTGGAACGACTGCAATGCCCTTTCTTTAAAACGGTCTAAAATGCGATCTACGACCTGCCCGGTTCCGGTATGCCATTCAGCAAAAACGGTTTCCCCGAAATCAAGCCGCACTGCGGAAAGCAAGATCCCCAGAGCTGAAAACATGCCGGCCATAGGTGGAACAAGGACTTCCCTTATGCCGAGCTCTTTTGCAAGTTCGGCTGCATGAAGGGGCCCTGCACCGCCAAATGCCAGAAGGGTGCAGTCTCTCACGTCAATGCCCTTTTCCACAGTAGCCCTTCGAATCCCTCGCAACATGTTCGCATTGACCACGGAACGCGTGCCCAGCACGGCCTCTTCCACATTAAGATCTGCTGATAGTGCAAGAGAGCGAAAGGCCTGGCCGGCCCTGTCCGGGTTGAGTGTGATGCCTGTGCCGGAAAAGGACTCGGGGTGAAGGAGTCCGGAAAGGAGGTTGGCATCTGTCACGGTCGGCATGGTGCCGCCCCTGTCGTAGCAAGCCGGGCCGGGCTCGGAACCGGCGCTTTGAGGGCCTACGCGGAGCGCCCCGCCCTTATCCATCCAGGCTATTGAGCCGCCGCCTGCGCCGATGGTGGTGATGTCGAGCGTGGGAATCCTGACGGGAAGACCGTCTATCTCGCCTTCATCAGTCCATAAGGGGGTATTATCCACAATGGCCGAAAAGTCGGCGCTTGTACCGCCCATATCAAAGGTAATCAGGTTTTCTCTTCCTGTAAGCCTTGCCAGCAGAAGCCCGCCGGACACACCTCCGGCCGGACCGGAAAGCAGGAGTTCAACAGGATGTATCTCGCCTGATGCCGCCACACCGCCTGCGGATTTCATGATGTCGTAATCCTGAGGTCCTCCAACTTCCCTGATAGCTTTACGAATCTCTTGCACATAAGACTGGACAACAGGTTGAATAAAGGCATTTATGGCCGTGGTCGATGCCCTTTCAAATTCCCTGAACTCCGGGATGATCTCTGAAGACCTGGATACGGGTATGCCGTGCTTTTTGAAGGCCTTTTCAAGGAGAATTTCGTGGGCAGGGTTTTTGTACGAAAACAGAAGACAAATCGCCACGGCCTCTGGGCCGGATTCCATAACATGATCCGCCAGCGCAAAAGCATCGCTTAAAGACAGGGGCAAGATCACAGTACCATCAGGGGCAAGACGCTCGACAACCTCAAAGCATAAGTTACGACTCACCACAGGAGTTGTCCGGGAGCAATCAAAATCGTAGAGCCTCGGCCTTCTCTGCCTGGCGATTGAGAGAAGGTCCTTAAAGCCCCTGGTCGTGATAAAGGCGACTTTTGCGCCTTTTCTTTCCAACAGCGCGTTCGTGGCCACGGTGGTGCCGTGAGAAAAGGATGAAAAATCAGCAAGGTCCTTGATGGTTTCAGTGACGGCACGGTCAGGGCTATCCGGC